>JAUPLZ010000386.1 GCA_030836705.1 Campylobacterota bacterium | reverse complement strand
TACATTTTCTATAATATTTTTTAGATTATTTCTAGCATTTGTGTAGTTTAGTGCTTGCATTTAAAAACCTTTTATGACAGAATCCTGTCATTATAGCAAAATATAATCGTTTTTATCTTTTCATTCTAACTAAATCAACTTCCCGTATTTATAATACGCCGCACATGCTCCCTCACTGCTTACCATGCAGCTGCCAAGAGGCTTTGACGGTTTACAGGCTATTTTAAAAACCGTGCAATCATAAGGCTTTGCGATTCCCCGTAAGATGTCTCCGCAAATACAGAGCTTGTGGTCGTCTATCTCTCTGTTCGGGAGTATATCTTTGTAGATTTTTTCTGCGTCAAGATGGGAGAATTCATCTCTTATTTTGTATGCGCTATTTGGTATATTCCCGATTCCTCGCCACTTAAAAAGCTCTCTTTTTTCCAAATATTTCTCTATAAGTTTTTGCGCTTTTAGGTTGCCGTCGTTTGTGACACATCTTGAATACTCCACCTCAAGCTCGCATCTGTTTTCTTCAAACTGCTTGATAATCATATAAACGCCGCTCATGACATCAACAGGCTCAAATCCGCTTACGACCACGGGTTTTTTGTATTTTTTCGGGAACTCTTCATATATTTTCGCACCCGCAATCACGCTCACATGAGAGGGTCCTAAAAAAGCATCGATTTGATTATCATAGCTGTTTACATGCTCATCGCGGCTGTCTATTAATTCCCTCATGACCTCAGGAACCGTTACATGGTTTATGTGAAATAGTACATTTTTGATATCGTTTTTTATTACGCTTTCAATTAGCGCCGCAGTCATCGGGGTTGTCGTCTCAAATCCTATGGCGAAAAATATTACTTTTTTTTGTGGGTTTTCGTTTGCGATTTTGATTATTTCAGTCGGCGAATATACGAACCTCACATCAGCACCCAAGGTTCTTGCGTCTTGAAGGGTTCCTTTGCTTCCGGGTACTTTTATCATATCGCCAAGCGTTACTAGTATCACGGCAGGCTCAAGCGCCAAAATATACGCATGGTCTATTCTCTCTTTTGGCATTATGCACACAGGACAGCCCGGACCATGGATAAAGTTGATATTTTTGGGCATCAGCTGGTTTAATCCGTACTTCATGATAGTGTGAGTATGACCGCCGCAAACTTCCATGATATTGATATTTCTTGATAGTTTTTCGGCTGATTTTTTTATCTCTTTGGCTAAAAGTTTTATTTTTTTTGGGTCTCTAAAGCCGTCAAAAAGGTCGTTTTCTTCAAGCTTCATTATTTGATTCTTCATCCATTGTTTTTAGTATCTCTTCATAAAGCTCAAGGCTTTTTATTGCCTCTTCTTCGTCTATTTTTTTCATTGCAAAACCGACATGAATAAGCACAAAATCGCCTATTTTTACATCGGTATCGATAAGATCAAGCGAAACATCTCTTAAAACACCCATGGTATCCACTGTGGCTATATTGGATATTTCATCTATTTTTGTAATTTTTGACGGGATTGATAGGCACATTTCATTCTCTTAGGGTTTTTTTAAATTTTATCCACTCCGCTAGCTTCTCTATGGTTTTAGGCTCTTTTGTGGATATTTTCATTATATCTGCGTTTGGTTTTAGCTTCCTTGCTTCGTTTTTGACCTTTTCGATATCAAAATCAAAATACGGCAAAAGGTCTGTTTTGGTTATCAAAACCAAATCAGCTTGTCTGAACATTACGGGATATTTGGCTACTTTGTCGTCTCCTTCTGGAATCGAAAGCAAGACGATATTAAGGTGCGCTCCCACATCATAGCTGGCAGGACAGACTAGGTTGCCCACATTTTCTATAAAGCAAATATCCATGTCGTGAAGCGGCATTTCATGAAGCGCTTTGTGAACCATAAAGGCATCAAGATGGCATGCACTTCCTGTTTGTATTTGGCGGGCATCTATGCCTTTGGCTATTAATCTATCGGCATCTCTATTTGTCTCAAGGTCACCCTCGATAACGCAAAATCTAAAAGTATTCAAATCCGCCAAACTTTCAAGCAGGCTTGTTTTTCCGCTTCCTGGGCTGCTCATTAGATTGATTGTAAGCACTCCGTGTTTTTCAAAATGGGCTCTGTTGTGCGCGGCTTCGTGGTTGTTTTTATCCAAAATCTTTGTAATAACCTCTATCGTTTTTTTGTCGTTTAGTTGAGGGTTTTGGTGTAGATGTTCATGTGCATGCTCGTGGTGGTGATGTCCATGATGGTCGCTGTCTTCATGATGATGGTCTGTTATGCTGCATCCGCAATCTTTGCACATTTAAATTCCTTTTATTGCTTTGTAAATCTGACCAAGAGCTATTCCTGAATCATTTAGAGGGATATCTTTGGCAAAATAGTATCTTTTTTTTGTTTTATTAAACTTTTTGCAGACGATATTTAAAAGGGTTTTATTTTGAAATACACCGCCGCTTAAAACGACTGGCTCTTCATATTTGCTAGAGATTTCAAAAATCATTTCCGCTATCGTGTTTATGAACTTTGATGCTGCTATTTTTTTATCTTTTGTTTTCAAATCATCGATAGCCTCTAAAACCATTTTTTTGAAATCTATTTGATTGTCGATTATTTCAAAACTATAAAATTCTTTTATTTTTTTATCATACAAAGATTCCATCAAAAGCCCGCTTTCTCCTTCAAACGAAAGAGTTTGCAAAACACCCATAATGCTGGCAAATCCGTCAAAAACTCTTCCCATTGATGAGGTCATAGGTGAATTTAACCCTTTTTGCCATGCGGCATGCAATAAATCTATCTCATTTTTTTCAAAAGCTTTTATGGTAGGAATTTTTAAGTTTTTTATCTCTTCAAGCGAAAAAATATCAAACAAAAGCGAAAGAGCGACTCTTTTTGGCTCTTTTATCGCTTTTTCATTGCCTATTAGCCTAAACGGTTTTATGTTTAAAACTCTTTTGTATTCTTTTGCGCTTGCCAAAAACACTTCACCGCCCCAAATAGTCTCATCGTCGCCCGCACCCGTGCCGTCAAATGCAAATCCAAGCACTTTTTCATCCAGATCATACTCTGCCATGCAGGCTAAAATATGCGCATAATGGTGCTGGATTTGAACTATTTCTATGTTTTTATATTTTGATTTTTGCTCTTTTGCCCATTGGGCGGTTTTGTATCCGTTATGCTTATCGCATACGATTATATCCGGCTTAAAATCATAAAGATTTTGGAAAAAATTGAGAGTTTTTTCAAAATATTCAAACGAATCGATAGTATCCAAATCCCCAATATAAGGAGAGAGAATAATCATATTTTCAAATGCGAGAGCGATTGTGTTTTTTTGGTTGGCGCCGACGGCTAGGATTTTTTTGGTTAGTTTAAAATCCAGTTTTATGTATTTTGGAGCATAACCCTTTGCTAGTCTTAAAATCTGAGGTTTTTTATCGACTATTTGCAAAATAGAATCATCGCAAGCGTTTATTATTTGCATATCGTGGTCTAGACAAAAGTCAATCACCATGCCAAGTTTTTTGAAAATATCGTCGCTGTTTGTGATTATCGGATTTTCGCTTATATTCGCGCTGGTTGAAATTATGGGATTTTTTACATAGCCAAAAAGTATGTTTTCAAGAGCGGTGGAGGGCAGAAAAACACCTAATTTATCCACTTCAAAAGCTATCTCTTTTGCCAAAAAATCGCTGCTCTTTTTTCGCACTAGGACTATGGGTCTTTGTTTTGAGGCTATTGCTTTTTCTTCTTGTTTATTTAAAATCACTGCTTTTTTTATCTCATCTATGTTTTTGAACATTACGGCAAAAGGTTTTTTGGCTCTTTTTTTTCTCTCTCTTAGGGTTTTGACGGCTTTTTTGTTTGCGGCGTCGCAGACTAGATGAAATCCGCCTGAGCTTTTAATAGCGACTATTTTTCCTTTGTTTATCTCATTTGCGCATTTTTTTATGGCGTCCAAGCCGCTTGCTAGAGCGTTTTTTTCTCTATCAAAAAAAGTAACTTTCGGCGAGCAGTTTTTGCATGAGATTGTTTGGGCAAAATATCTGCGGTCGCTTGGGTTGTTGTATGTTTTTTCACACTCTTTGCACGGCTTAAACTCGCTCATGGCGGTGTTTATTCTATCGTACGGAAGAGTTTTTGTGATTGTGTATTTTTGCCCGCAATCAACGCATGCAGTAAAAAGATGCTTAAAATATCTACTTTTTGGATTGTTTAAATCTCTAAGACATTTGGGGCAAATTGCGCTATCAAGAGGAAGAAGGGCGGTTTTTGACTCATCAAAGACACTTTTTTTTATCATGAAGCTGTTTTCAGACTTCAAATCCAAATTTTCTTCTTTTATCGAATCTATTCTTGTTAGTTTTTTGGATTTTTCTTTGAACTCTTTTAAAAAATCCTCTATTTTTTGATTTTCGCCCTCTATTTCAATACTCACGCCGTTTTGTGTGTTTTTTATCTCGCCGCCAAGGTTGAATTTGACTGCAAGCTTATAGACAAAAGGTCTAAATCCGACACCTTGAACTACCCCTGTAAGTGCTAGTTTTTTTCTAAGCATATAGAGCTATTATCTCTTGCAGATTTTTTGTTTTTGGTTTTTTTGCCGGAGCAATTGATAGTTTTTTTAAAGTTGTTAAAACCTCATCGATAAAATCAAAAAACCTATCTTCAAGGGTTTTGCTCAAGCCGATTTGAATAGAAATTATATCTTTTGGGGTTATTGCCACGACAAAAACATCTGCTTTTTTTTCGCAAAGCATGCTCATTTGTATAGCGGTTGTTATTTCTACCTCGTGCGCGGTGTGCTTTGTCTTCGTTATATCCAAAAATTCGCTTGAGGGCATATTGTAAATAGTTCCGTCGCAATCATCCGTAAAAATAGTATCAAGGATTATGACTGTATCAAATGTCAAGCAGTATTCAATCAGCTTAAATCCGATAGCCCCGCCGTCAACCAGCGTAATATTGTTTGGAAAGATAAAATTTTCTTCCAGATATTTTATGGCATAAACGCCAAACCCGTCGTCTTTGTATAGAATATTTCCCGCACCGATTATTGCTATTTGCATATTATGGAGTCTTCTTTTGGAAGTTTAATGGTAAAAATCGCGCCTATATTATTGCCAAATTCATCTTTTTTGTTTCTTGCTTCAATCTTGCCGTTCATTCCGTCTTCTATAATCATTTTGCTCATATAAAGCCCGATACCGGTTCCTTTTTCGTCTGTTTTTGTTGAAAAATACTGCTCGAAAATTTTATCAATAATAGCTTCATCAATTCCGCCGGCATGGTCTTCTATCTCTATGAGAGCACACTTGTCGCTCTTTGATATTTTTATAATAATATTTTGATTTTCGCCTTTTTTCTCTATCTCGTCTTTTGCATTATTTAAAATATTTATAATAACCTGCGCTAATTCATTTTTGTATCCAAATGCCGCTACTGTTTTATCGCCATCGATTAGAATTTTAA
>JAUPLZ010000385.1 GCA_030836705.1 Campylobacterota bacterium | reverse complement strand
CCATTAACCGCTACAACACCGCCAAAGGCTGAAACAGGATCGCATTTTAGAGCCTCCACATAAGAGTCAAAAAGTGTATCTTTTATAGCACATCCGCAAGGATTGCCGTGTTTTACTATAGCAACACACTTATCATCTCCAAAAGCTGTGGCAATTTTGACGGCTCCTGAAATATCTGTTAGATTATTAAAACTAGGCTCGCCTTTTAGAACCTTAAAATGCTTGGAGTAAAAATTATCAAACTGATACAAAGCCCCTTTTTGGTGAGGGTTTTCTCCATATCTTAATTCGCTTACAAGATTGCCAAAAACAAATTCAGCTTCGCTTGTTTTGTTAAATCTTCTGCTCATGTATGCTGCTATCATGCTGTCATATGCGGCGGTATGCTCATAGGCTTTTATCATAAGAGAACGCCTGAACTCAAAAGAATCACTCTTGTTTTTTAGCGCCTCTATAACCGGTTTGAAATCTTTATTGCTTGTAACTATGAGCACATCTTGAAAGTTTTTAGCGGCACTTCTTACCATTGCCGGTCCGCCAATGTCTATATTTTCGATAATCTCTTCAAAGTTATCAGTTTTTTCTATAGTTTCTTTAAAAGGATAGAGGTTTACACAGACTAAATCAATAGAATTTATGTCGTGTTTTTTTACTGTCTCTTGATGTGATTTGTCGTCTCTTTTAAAGAGTATGCCGCCGTGAACCATCGGATGAAGAGTTTTTACTCTTCCGTCCAACATCTCCGGAAAATTCGTAACTTTCGAGATGTCTATGGCATTTACGCCTGAGTTTTGCAGTGTTTTTAGTGTTCCGCCAGTGCTTACAATCTCAAATCCAAGAGTTGTCAGCTCTTTGGCAAATTCGACAATCCCTGTCTTGTCGCTTACTGATAAAAGAGCTCTTTTCATATGTCATCCATTGTTATAATTTTAGTGAATTATAACACGACGAAAATTATCTACTGATGTTACGCACCAAAACGAACAAGTCCGTTTTGGTGGCAGGGACTAAAGTCCCTTGCAGCCCCCTAAAGCTACAAAAAACAAGTTTTTTGAGATTTGAAAGGTGTTTTACGAACTTTTTTGCAAAAGTGCGTAAGGTCAGTTATCTATTTTTTCGCCGTGACTTTATTGAGGTAAAAAATTGTAGAAAGTATGATAGTTAGAAGAAATACCGGAAATAGATATGAATAATCCGATGCGCTTGAGAATATTCCAACCACTGCTTCGCCGCCTATGTATCCTATGACACCTATTATTATTGCCCAAATAAATGATGAGATAAGATTAAAAATCGTAAATTGCCTAAAGTCATATTTGGTGACACCGATTGCGATTGGTACTAAAGTTTTTAATCCGTAGACAAATTTTTGAAAAAATATAACTTTATAACCGTGTTTTTTGATCAAAAGATGAGAAAAAGCTAGTTTTCTTCTATGTTTTCTTAAGTAGTTATGTATATCGCCCTTGCTATATCTTCCCATATAAAAAAGACCCATATCGCCTAAAAAATTGGCAATAAAAGCAATCAAAATAGAGAGTGTTAAATCCATGCTGCCGACATATGATAAAACACCAGCCGCAATAAGTGCAACAAAACCGCCGCCTAATGAGTATAAAAACAAAATAATATACCCATATGTAGAAAGTGAAGCAAAAATATCTTCCAAATAACGCCCTTATGAATTAAATCTGTTTAGTTTTGAATTAAGATCGTTTGCCGAATCCGAAATATCTGATGAGGTTTTTAGTATTCCATCAACATACTCTTCATTATTTTTTGCGATTTCGACAGATTCTCTCATGTTTGCAACAAGATTTTTGGTTTTAAAAGCGATGATTGTAGCAAATTTTGCTGAGTTTTTTGATATTTCGTTTGTTTTGTTCATCTGCTCTTTTGTTTGGGAGGTTTTTGACTGTAAAAGATTTGCATCTTCTGCTATTTTTGACATCTCCTGAGAGTTTATGTGCATCATCTGCGATGAGTCGCCTATACCCTGAAGAACTACATTTATAGTAGTGTCAATTTCACTCAATCTTCTTTGAGTTAGCTCTGCTAGTTTTCTTACTTCATCCGCCACGACAGCAAAACCCCTGCCGTGTTCTCCAGCTCTTGCTGCCTCTATTGCCGCGTTAAGCGCTAAGAGGTTTGTCTGGTCTGCTATATCTCTTATCGTGCCAAGAACTGCTTTTGCCTCATTTGCGCTATCATCTAGCGTTTTTAGTCTTGATGCCATTTCGTTTTGTTTTTCCGATGCTTCATTAATCTCTTTTATTATTCCTAAGAGTGATGAGAGCATGGCGTTTAGTGTTTTTTCTGTGTTGTCAATGTCTTCTGATGTGCTTATAGAGGACTCTTCGCTTGTGTTTAGATTTTTTCTTACATCTTCAAAAAGTTTTTGTGATTCTAGGGTCATTTTGTTTTGAAGATCTATGCTATTTTTTATTTTTATGGAGAGTTCTTTTAGTGTTTTTGAACCTTCGACAGACTGCATCGCACTGCTTTTTGCGGTATTTACCGTGTCTTGTATTTTTGATATAAAGCTATCTACGAATTTTGTGGCTTCGCTTAGTTCATCTTTTGAATTTAAAGCCAATCTTTTTGTCAAATCCCCATCGCCTTGCGCTAAATCTTTTGTAATCTCAGTAAGTTTTTCTAGTGGCTTGAATAGATTTTTTTTAAAAAATATTACAAAAATAGCAATAATTATAATAGAAGAAATTATTATTGTTATTATAATTTTTATTTGTGAATTAGTTATTATTTCATCGCTCTCATTTAACGAAACAGACAGATCAAGCACCCCAAGCACATATCCTGTTTGGGCATTTGAATGACACGCAAGGCAGCTTTCGTCTGCTTTTAGAGGTTTTAGAATTCTAAAAAGATGATTGTTTTCTTTTTGGTAGTCAAAAACTTTTTGCATGCCGTCATCTAGTGTTTTTAAAACATCTTTGTCGTCCGTTAATTTGCCTGAAAAGATTTCTGTGATTTTTTGAGATTTATGAATAGTTAAATTTTCGATTCCTTTTATATGCCTTGCTTGTTCTAGTGTCTCTTCTACTACTTTCGGATCTCCTGTGCTCATACTCATGCGAATGCTTTGAAATACCGATTCGCTAAACATTTCGGTGTATTTTTTTGTATTGTTTTTTATAAGATTGCTATAGTCGCTTGAGAGATAAAAATATAAAGAGACAGAGGCAATCAAAAAGACCGCGACAAAGTTTATAATCATTTTGGTATTTATTTTTGTAGGCATAAAAACTCTTTTATCTAAAATTTGAAAATTATATTTATATTGATATCATAATGGAAATTAAAAAAAGGTTTTTGCATGAGAGTTGTTGCTGCTATAAATGGCAAGATTACCGCAGAAGGCGCGGCTTTGTATGCTTTAAAATACGCAAAATTAAACGGATTTATACTTGTTCTTTTGCATGTAAAAAATATAAACGATGATATAAGAAGTGTAGAAGAGAGTATGCAAAATAT
>JAUPLZ010000384.1 GCA_030836705.1 Campylobacterota bacterium | reverse complement strand
GCCCCAGCAACTCCTTGAGCGACTATGAACTGACTATCACTCAATAGAATAGTATGAGCTAGATTGTTTTGTCCATCTTTAAGAGTAAAACCTTTTTCTTTTTCAAACTCTTTTATAGCTTGCACAATTTGCGCTTGATTTTTGGTAACTTTAAAGTTTTTGAGAGCTTTTTTTGAGAAAATATACTCCTCTTTTTGTAAAATCTCTATAGTTGTATATTCATTACGATTTTTGTCAATCGCAATTAGCTCCTCAAAACTTTCAAACTCTTTTTGAATATCTGCTAACGATACGTTAGTAGTTAGAGAAACCTTTAGAGCGTGTTTTAAAATATCCTCTCTTGTGAAGACACTCTTTTTATCTGTGACATCTGAAATAGCGATTTCAACCGCCTCTTTTGCGGACATTTTTCTTATTTCGAGATCTTCTTTTTTCGCTTTTATTGACTCTATGTCTGCGCCCGCATCTTTCAATCGCTCGATATTTACCTCTTGTATGCCTAAGCGGTCTTTGTTTTTATCTTTCCACTTCGCCGTCTGTTTTTGAGCGGTGTGAGTCGCTTTATATGAAGTCTGCCCGCTTGCTTCCATCTCATTTTTTATGTCGTCGGAACGGGTAGAAAATTGATCTCTTAGCTCTTTATCTACGCTTTTTAGGCTAAAACTACCTACTTTTGCATTAGTCATCTCAACTTCAAACCCTAGTTCTTGAAGTTTTTTAGCAAATGAATTACGCTGAATTTGTCCGATAAGCTGGTGGTTCATCATGATTTGATTGAACTCAACACTTCGCCATTGTCCGTTTTTACTCTGGATCATATTGAGAGCTAAACAATGTTGATGCAGATGCATATCATTATTGCGGCTCTCGCTATGGTCAAATCTCGCAAAAATCATTCTAGATTTTGCCGCTTCACCTTGAATGTTATCTATACTTTTTGCATTTGCGTAGTTTTACTCTGCAAAATCCAAAGCCTCATCTATAGACTTTGCAAAAGCCTCCCTGATTTGAGCTTTTACCTGGTTATTTGAAACCTCATATAGTATAGAAATGGATTTATCGGCTGCGAATGTTAAATCGCAAGCCGCTCTTTTACGATCTCCCGTCTCATCTAGATCTTTTTTAGAGAGTTTAATTAGCTGCTCTCCGCTTGACGGATGCCGTCCATTTAAAAGAGCATCAAAGTCTTTTAGGTTGAAATCACCTAAACCTAAATCATTTTTTAAACCGCCATAAAATAAGCCTTGTTCAAACTCATTATTGATAAAATATGTATCATTTTCGAAATAATTTCTAGCCCCTGAAGCAGATACAATTTTGGGTCTTGCCAGCAAAATATCCTCCTTTTTTAGTATCTTTTTTTTAAAAAGCAACGCTCCACCTCATAGGTGGGTTCGGTGCCTATCTTGTCTGAGTTTACATCGCCTTTACATCTTGTTTGCAGATACTTTACAAGTGATTTACATTGCTTTACAAGTGTTTGAAACTGTTTGCATATACCTTACAAGTGGGCTATTTCGCTATTTTTTGTATTTTGCAAAATACGCATCTAAATCTTGGTTGGCACTTGATACTTCTTGTGATTTTTCAAGAACCTTTTTCTTTTCATCTAACTTTAGAGGTGCGGCTTTGTGCTTATTTTTTTTCAAAAAACTAGATAAAGACTGCCTGCTGACTTGCACTTTTTTAGAGATTTTTAAAAACTCTAAAATCTGTTCCTGTGTGTAATTATTATCAAGAAGGGTTTTAATCTCTTCTCGATAAGGTTCTAGTGCTGATACTTTTTTGAGTGGCTTATTTTTTCTCATAAAATCTTCAAGTTTCATTTTGCTCTCATCATTTCAAAATTCTATCTCTAAGCTTTTTTATCTCTTGACTCTGAAGGTAGTCTTTTGCGTTGTTTGCAATTTTCCAACCACGGTACATTTGTGTCATTTTTTCTTTATTTGCCCCAGTTACCTCTTTTGCATATTCAAGCATCTTTGAGCG
Source organism: Campylobacterota bacterium (assembly GCA_030836705.1). GTDB lineage: Bacteria > Campylobacterota > Campylobacteria > Campylobacterales > SZUA-545 > JAUPLZ01. The sequence continues at coordinate 906 of JAUPLZ010000384.1, read as the reverse complement.
GTCAAAATCAAAAGCTATTTTTGCAAAGTCATAAATAGTTTCTTTATGAACACTTGAGGCAAACGAGAAAAGATTACTTCTCCCAACTATGAAGAATTTGTCTTTAAACACTTTTTCAATATTTGGAATATCGAACTCTTCGTTGCCTATTCTAAACATCTCATCCTCATTCTCGATGCCAATATAATTGTTTAAAATCACTATAAAATCGAAATCTTTGACAAGCTCAACCGTTTCAAAAAGGTTTTTTAACTGCGAGAAATCAGCTAAATACGGAACCACAAAAAGAGTATCTTTTGCCAAGTTTTGGGACAACATCGAATTTAAAACTGCTCTACTGTCATTCCCTCCTCCACTATCGATTATCGTAATTTTGTCCGCTTCAATCATATTTTGGATAACCAGCTCTTCAAGCTTCTCTGTACCCTTAGAAATATTGCAAGATACAACTTTGTCTTTCAAACGCACCGAGTTGCCAAATGCAAGCGATGTGTTGTTGTTGTCATCAATTTCAACGATTTGGAAATCTCTATCTTGAAGTAAAAAAGGCAGCAAGCTAAAACTTAGAGTTGACTTTCCCACCCCTCCCTTTGTGTTAATGAGAACGATATTCTTTTTCATTTTAAACCTTTTTTGTTTGTGTTTTTTTCAATATATGCTCTAATGCTAGAGTGCAGATATAAAATTTTTCCATCTTCTCTGTAAAACCGTGGATCTTCATTGTTGTATCTCATTTGTTCTAGTCTTGAGACGCTTATATTTAATACCTCCGCTGTTTCCTTAACCGTTAAACCCTCCTCATCTCTCGGTGAAACCGATGAGATGATAACTGCCATTGCACCAAGTGTAATGTCGTCAATATTGTGTAATTTACTCATTTTGAACCTTTCTGATTTATGTTTTTAT
>JAUPLZ010000042.1 GCA_030836705.1 Campylobacterota bacterium | reverse complement strand
GCTTCAATCAAAGCTTTCTATTTTCGAGGTTTGTTTAAAATTCTCTTTATTTATTTTTTCTATATTAAAAACAATGGGAACTTCATTTATTTTAAATTTATTTATTATCGGCAAAAGAGTATTTATTCCAGCAGTTAAGCACTCGACATCATCGGTATTATCAAAGCGATTTCCGGCAAGGTCAATAGCTAAAATTTTTTCTTTTTTTTCAATTCTTTCTAAAAGTTTTTTGATATCGTCTTTTTTAGAGCTATAAATTAAAATCGTATAGTTGTCTTCTTTTGGAACAAAAATATTATTCTTTGAATAAAAAGTAGACTGAGAAAAATTGATAAAATTAAAGAGTGAGTATTTATAATTAAAATAAGCATAGGTAGCAGCTATCATAGCTGCACCAAAAAAAGACGAAAACATATAGAATTTTAATCCTCTGCCTCCGCCTCGAGTCATTAAAATTAACCTATAATATTTTTTAGTTTTTGCTCAAAATTTTGTTTTGACACAGCACCAACTATCGTATCAACTTGCTCGCCGTTTTTAAAAAATAGAATACTAGGAATAGATCTTATGCCATATTTAACAGCAATATCTTGATTTTCATCAGTATTAACCTTGCAAACATTTACCTTGCCAGCATACTCCCCAGCTAACTCTTCAACTATTGGAGCAACCATTCTGCATGGTCCACACCAAGGCGCCCAAAAATCTACCATTGACACACCTTGTGCTATAGTAGAGTCAAAATTTGATTCATCAAGTTCTAATGCTTTACCCATATTATCTCCTAAAATTGTAAGTATGAAAAATTATTGCAATAATATTCTTACACAAAGCTTATTTTATAAATAACAAAAGAATTAAAAAATAATAGTGTTTACTTATAGATAAAAAAAGTTGTATCGTTTTCCAAATAATCGCTTTTTTGAACTATTTTTGACGGTTTTAATTCTATTAAAATTTTTTCAATTTCGGTTTTTGATATGCTCATAAATCTCTTATCTTTTGTAGAGTTGTAAAAATTAAAAGCATATGCTATTTTGCAAATACTGAAAGATTTTTTTATCATGGTTTCAAAAAAAGTTTTATTCCCAAAAGCAAATATACCACTGCTAAAAACAAAATCAAATTTCTCACTTATATCTATTTTGCTCAAATCTATAAGCTCAAAAGAGTGTTTTGGATATCTATTTTTTGAAATCTTTACAAACTCTTCGACTATTTCATAGCCTGTCATTTTTGCCTTTATGTTTTTGCTATCAATATAACCAAAAAAATCCCCCATGCCGCTTCCGATATCAAGTATTTTTTTATTAGTTATATTTCCAACTTCAAGCAAAATATCAAATCTTATTTTTTGATTTTCTTTATTTGACCAATGAAGCGATTTAAATGACTCTTTATGAGTTTGAAAAAGTTTTTTGTATATTTTTTTTTGTCTTTCTCTTGCAACCCTTAGAGCCAGTTTTTTAATCATTATTCAAAAATTACCGTTTTGTTTCTGTTTACAAAAACCCTATCTTCAAAAGCAAGCTTTAATGCTCTAGCTAAAACTATTTTTTCTACATCTCGTCCGAGTCCAGCCATATTTTCTGCGCTATCGGAATGGTCTACGCTTATTACGCTTTGTGCAATAATAGGACCTTCATCAAGATTATTATTTACAAAATGAGCCGTTGCACCGATAATCTTTACACCTCTCTCGTACGCTTGCTGATAAGGTTTCGCACCTATAAAAGCAGGTAAAAACGAGTGATGAATATTTATAATTTTATTTTCATACTTTTTTACAAATTCAGGATTTAGCACTCTCATAAATTTTGCAAGTACAATATATTCAGGCTTATAGCTATCAATTATTTCTGCCATTTTTTCCTCATGCTCATGGCGACTCATTCCGCTATGATCTACAAAATAAAAAGGTATATTAAATTTTTCGGTTAGCTCTTTCAAAGTATCATGATTTCCGATTACCGCTTCTATGGTTGCATTAAGCTCTCCGAATTTATGCCTAACAAGAAGATCTCCAAGGCAGTGCGGCTCTTTTGTAACCATTAAAACGATTCTTTTTTTTTTAAGCGGAATAACTTTTACAATCGCTTTTTCAGGAAGTGTATTTTTTATTTTAAAAAGAAGCTCGCTTTCATCAAATTTGCCGCTAATTTCACTTCTCATAAAAAATCGTTTAATATCTTTTTCTACAAATTCGGCATTTTGATCTATATTTATCTGCATCTCATAAAGAACGGAACTTACCTTATATACAAGCCCTCTTTCATCTTCCGTTTCTATAAGCAATACCGCTTTTTCTTGCACGCAAACTCCTTGAGTGATTGTTTTTTGATATTTTAGCCAAAAGGGGTTAATAAATTAAAAAGAGGTAAAGAGCCAGTGGCTCTTTGTTTTTATTGGTTTATTTCAACAACAACAGGGGTAGATTCCCAAATACCGTGTTTTGTGCAGTAAGAGTGCGCAACGAGCGTCATCTTATCACCCTTTGGAAGTATATTAAATGTAACAGTTGCATGACCTTTATGATCTTGCCCGCCTAACATTCCAGCAACAAAATCTGCTCTTGCTATTAAAGTCTCGCCGTTATATAAAGCCATGTTTGCTATATAGTGGTCAAAATCATCCGGATGCGGATACTCATTGCCCATTTTAACAGTTACACTAAAAATTTGGTCGGCTTTTGCGCTTTTTTCGCAGTGAATAAAAGGAGAGTGTCTATCTATATAATCTTTTCTAGACTCTCTTTCAACGGTGCTAATATCTACATATCTATTTATTTTTGGCATTTTTAATCCTTTGTTTTAATTTGAAACAAAACAATTCTAATCTTTTTGGACTAAAAAAAGCAAGAAAATTATTAAAAAATAATTTTTTTTATTAAGATGTAATTTTTCGTAACTAATAAACACAGACTGTTAAAGTCTATGTTTATTATAAATTTATGCGAAGTGGGTATCAACCACATGCTTGTCAAGCCCTAGCTCTTTTGGTGAAATACCAAGAGCAAGACCTACGATTTGTGGCATATGAAGAATTGGCATATCTATAGATCTGCCGGCTTCTTTTTCTGCATTTTTTTGCTGAGTGTCAAAATTAAGATGGCACAGCGGGCAAGGAGTTACAACCATTTGAGCATTGTTATCTTTGGCATCAAGCAAAGCTCTTCCTGTTAATTTATGTGCAGTATGCGGCGCTTGAAGGTCGGCATGAAAACCGCAGCATTTGTTTTTACTTTCATAATCTATCGCAGTTCCGCCAAGCGCTTTTACTAGATTATCCAAAGAGGTCGGCACATATGGGTTTTCACCACCGTTTGACTCTTGGGCGACTTCGGACGGTCTTATATTATGACATCCGTAAAAAGAGGCTATATTGATATTTTTCAGAGGTTTGACAACTTGTTTTGCCAAATTATCCAAACCATAATCGTCAAGAAGTGCATATAAGAAATGTTTTACTTCTATATTTCCTTTATAATCCAATCCAACTTCGTTGAGCTTTTTATTGACTTCCGACTTTAATCTTTTGTCTTTTTTTAGTCTCATATTTGTTTGTGCAACATTCAACTGGCAAGTATTGCAAATAGTTACCATATCTACGCCTTGCTTTTCAGCATAACATAGATTTCTAGCATTCAAAACAACCGAGAGAAAATCATCAAAATCTTGAAGATGAGAAGCACCGCAGCAAGAAGCCTCTTCAAGCTCTATAAGCTCAATTCCAAGCTTATTAGCAACAGCCATTGTAGCCTTCATAAGCTCGGGCGTACTCCCTTTTGCAGTACATCCAGTAAATAGTGCATATTTTAATTTACTCATTTATTTACCTTTAAATTTTGTCGTAGAAGATGATTTGACAAGTTTTTTAATTTCATCAAGATTTTTAGATTTGTGCATCTGCCATGGAAAAACAACCTTTCCAACTTTCATCATACTCAAACCTACCGGTATATGTTTAACCATTCCAAGAGTTCCTTCTGAATATCTCACTATCTCTGTTTCGTCCAAAATACCATGTTTTTGAATGGAATGCTTAAATCCGACAGCATGTCTTGTTGCAACATTATCATCCGCTAAATTCTCTTCAAAAGTTTGGTTGTGCAAAACAGTTATTTTTTCTATAGGATTTACGCCTTTTGGGCATGCAGTAGCGCACTCATAACACTTTACACAATCCCAAATTCCGCTTCCTATCTTATTTATACCGATAAGTCTTGATATTTTTTCTTCATCTCTTACATCGGTTGTAAATCTTGCTGATTTCGCCAAAGCCGCAGGTCCTAGATAATCTTCATTCACTTCAACGGCAGGACAGGCATAATAACAAACACCGCATTGTATACAAGTATCTGCTTCGTTTATTTTTTCTGCATCTTCCGGATAGACGATGTTTTCCTTTTTTGGATGTTCGTCTATTTTTGCCATTAGGTAAGGTTTAACACTATCGTATTTCTTCCAAAAGTCCTGTTTATCAATCACTAAATCTTTAATCGCTCTTTCTTTTCTTGACGGCTCAATCAAAAGTTCGTCACTATTAAACATATCCGCAAGTGCAAACACATTTTCCTTACAAGCGATTATCGACTTACCGTTTACTTTTATGGCACAACTTCCGCAAATCCCGTGCCTACAGCTTCTTCTATATGTAAAGCTTCCATCTTTTTTCCATTTGATTTTATCTAGAACATCCATCATTACTTCTTGATGAGCGACTTCTAACTCATAAGTTTTAAATACAGGAAGGTAATCCGTCTGCGCATTAAATCTAAATACTTTAAATTTTAATTTTCTTGTATTGTTTGTCATGTATGTCCTTAATAAGCTCTTACTTCTGGTTTAAACTTTCCGATATTCACCGGCGCCTTACTTAAAGATATATTTTTATTTTTATCCATAACAGCAAAAGTATGATACAAGAAATTTTCATCATCTCTTTGTTGAAAATCCTCTCTATAATGAGCGCCCCTACTCTCTTTTCTTGCATAAGCGCCTTCTACAATAAAAGCCGCATAATCTATCATGTGACCAAGCTCTATCGCCTCTTGCATATCAGTATTAAAGACTGAAGACTTATCATCAATTCTTATGTTTTTATATTTTTCTCTAATGTTTTTTATAATCTCTTTTTGCTTTACCAATCTCTTTTCATCTCTAAAAACACCGGCATTTTCAGTCATTGTAGCTTGAAGCTCTTCTCTTAGATCAGAAACTCTCTGGATTCCATTGTTTGAAACAACCCATTTTACCTCGTCCATAAATCTTTGAGCATCAGTAACTTTCGCATCTTTAAGAGTTAAATCTTTAATATCTTTTACTATATTTTCGCCTGCATGTCTTCCAAATAATGCCGCTTCAAGAACAGAGTTTGCACCAAGTCTGTTTGCGCCATGAACACTTACGCATGAACATTCACCGGCAGCATAAAAACCTTCAACCAATTCATCTTCGCTACTTCTTACATGACAATTTACATCTACTGGAATCCCGCCCATAGAGTAATGTGCGGTGGCTCTAATCATAACCGGCTCTTTTACCATGTCTTGACCCAAAAATGCAATTGCCAAATCTCTTAATTCAGGAAGCCTTTGCATAATCTTTGCTTCGCCCAAATGTCTTACATCAAGATAGACGGCATCTTTGTTTGGACCGACACCTCTTCCTTCTAATATCTCTCTTTCGATAGCTCTTGAAACAACATCTCTTGACGCTAATTCCATTTTATTCGGAGCCGATTTTGCCATAAATCTCTCACCTAAAGAGTTAAGAAGATAACCGCCCTCACCCCTTGCTGCTTCACTCATAAGAATACCGCTTCCAGCCAAACCAGACGGATGAAACTGAACAAACTCCATATCTTCAAGCGGCAATCCGTGTCTAGCTACAATACTCAAACCGTCGCCTGTATTTGCATGAGCGTTTGAGTTTATTTTATATGTTCTTCCATAGCCGCCGGTTGCAAACATTACGGCTTTTGCATTAAATATAGCAAACTGCGTATCTCTTAAATTAAGAGCAACGACGCCATTTACTTTATTGGTTCTTTTATCATAAATCACATCCCCCACATACCACTCATCAAGAAACTCAACACCCTCTCTGTGAGCTTGCTCGTATATAGTCTGTAAACATGTAAGACCTGTTCTATCTTTTGCATAGCAAGCTCTTGGATGGCTTTGCCCGCCAAAAGGTCTTTGCGCAATACTTCCATCGGCATTTCTTGAAAAAACAGCCCCCATTCTCTCAAGCCATCTAATGGTTTCAGGAGCTTTTTTACACATAAGCTCTATTGCATCTTGATCTCCAAGATAATCGCTTCCTTTTACAGTATCAAACTCATGCGAAGTTGTATCAGACTCATTAAGCGCTGCATTAATACCACCTTGCGCAGCTCCGGAGTGGCTTCTTAACGGATGAAGTTTTGTTAATACAACAGTTTTTAATCCAGCGAGCTGACATTCTCTTGCAGCGGCGCAGCCAGCCAAACCAGCACCAACCACAACCACATCATACTTTCTAATCTCAACGCTCATTAGCTACCTTTAGAGAAATTTTTGCTGATTTTATCATTTTTGATATATATAGCTGTTTATAGAGGAAAGATATGTTACATTTTTACTACTAAATTTTATACAAAAATATCAATTTGTTACATATTGTAAATTAAAGCGGATAAGAAAAAATGAATAAAGAATCTTATTTTATAGGCAAATTTAAAGATAAGCTAATAGGCGATGATGGTGTTTTGGTAGAAAATTTTATTTATAGCATGGATGCTTTTTTTGAAAATGTGCACTTTAAAAGAGAGTGGATGAGTATAAAAGAGATAGCAAAAAAAGCCATGCTTATTAATATTTCAGATGCAATAGCCATGAATGCCAAGCCAAAATATGCGCTTCTTAGCGTAGCCATACCAAAAGAGTTTTCACTTTTGGAACTAGATGAATTAGCTGAAGGATTTTTAGATATCGCAAATGATTACGGAGTAAGAATAATAGGCGGCGACACTATTTCCAATACAAAACTTGATATCTCAATAACAATTATTTCAAAAAGCAGCAATCCGCTTAGGCGAAATACAATCAAAAACGGAAATCTTCTTGCATATACAGGCACAATAGGTAGTTCAAAAAGAGACTTAGCCAAGCTTCAAAGAGGGTTTTCAATAAACAAAAAATCAAAATTCATCACTCCAGTTTTAAGACAAGAATTTATCACAAAAAGCTCAAAGCATCTAACCGGCGGGATGGATATTTCGGATGGACTTTTTACAGAATTAGAGAGGCTAAGCAAGTTAAATAAAATAAAATTTGATTTTTTTAGCCAAATAAAAAAAGATATGGGTTGCAGCGGTGAAGAGTATGAGATGATTGTGGCTTTTCGTCCAAAAGACAAAAAAAAGATTCTGAACATAGCGAAAAAAACCAAAACGGCTTTAACAATTTTCGCCAAGGCAAAAAAAGGAGGTTTTAAAAGCAGGTGCAAACAGCACCACTTTTAAAACGCAAAATTATTTCACATCAATCGCTTTTGAATTGTGCATAAGTACCGGAATAAAAATTAGCGAAACAGCAACAGCGGCTATTGTTCCAAATATAAGCGCTACTCCAAGTCCGCCAAAAACAGGATCGGCAGCAAGAAGCGTGCTTGCTAAAATAATCGCAGCGGCAGTCAAAAATATAGGCTTAGCTCTCGTTGCGGATGCAACCGCTATAGCTCTTTGTTTTGGCATATTTTTTTCTTTCATAAGCTGTCTTGCAAAATCAATCAAAAGCAAAGAGTTTCTTGAGCTAATTCCCATTAATGCTATAAATCCTATTAGTGATGTAGCGGTTAGGAAGAATGTCTGCTCTGTAAAAATATCCATAACCCAGTGACCGACAATAACCCCGATAATAGACAAAAAGCTTCCCAGAAGCACAATTCCGCTTATCGCAAAACTCTTATAATAAATTACAAGAAGCAAGAAAATAAGTACAAGCGCAGCAACAAAAGCGGCTCCCAAATCAATAAATGTATCCATAGTTACTTTCATCTCGCCGTCCCAAACAAGCTCATAAACTTCGCCTGTTTTCTTATCTGTCAGTTTATAATCAAAAAGATAGGTACTCTCAATCTCAAACTCATCAGAAAGCTCTTCTTTTATCATAGTTCTTGCATCAAGAAGCGGATATACTTGCGAAACCATATCAGTTTCAGCGATAATATTTACCATATTTTTTAAATTTTTAGTCATAATCGTCGGATTTGAATCAACCTCTTTAATCTCAACAAGCTCACTCACTGCAACCATTGCTCCGCTTTGACTCATGAGGTTTAGCGATGACAGTTTCTTTATAAGACTCTCTTTGGAAAAATCATTTAAAGTTTTTGTCTCTTTGCTCAAAATTAAAAAAAGAGGTATCTGTTCTGGTGAATTTTCACTATTTTTTACAGCTACTTCCATCCCTTCAAATGCCAGATAAAGTATCTGATTGAGCTGTTTTATAGAAATATCTGCTTTTATTATTTTCTCTTTGTTTATAACAAGCTCATATTTTTTATAAATCTCATCTTGCATAACATCCACATCTACAAGACCGTCTGTTTTTTTAAGAATATCTGAAATTTTAGTCGAAACCTCTCTTAGCCTTTGCGAATTTTCTCCATAAAGCTCAATAACAATAGAAGCAAGCGTTGGCGGACCTGCGGGCTGTTCTATCATCTTAATATTTGTACCTTCCTTGATAGGTTCACAGGCGGATTGAAGTACGGGTCTTAATCTTTGAACCATCAAAAAAGACTCTTCGCTTCTGTGGTGTTTGTCTGTAAGATTTACAACAATTTCCGCCAAATTTTCAGCTCTTTTCATACCGGAACCTTTTACTAGCCCTGCATAATCAAGAGGCGAACCCATTCCTAAAAAAACTTCAATATCCGTAATCTCTTTTTCTTTTTGAAGCACGCCGACTACACAATCTGTTATCTCTTTTGTTTGACAAGCAGAGCTTCCGCTTGGCGCATCCACATATACAGAAAACGAATTAGCGCTTTTACCCGGAAGCATTTTTGCTAAAACTATCTCAGTTGGCAGCAGCATAACAGAGCCCAAAAAAGCTAGAAATGTTATAAATAACACCAAAAGCTTTTTTGTCTTGCTGCTTAAAACAGAATATAAAAACTCTTCAAATCTTTTCATTACTTATCTCCATTTTCATGAGCATTTTTCAAACCATGCTGATGGTGGTGCATCTTTGGTTTTTTCAGTAGTTTTTTTGCCAAAAACGGCGTAAATATATATGCTATGACAAGCGAAGCCAAAAGAGCTACAGGCACATTATAAGGAATCGGTTTCATAAACTCACCCATCATTTGACCGACAAACGCCATAGGAACCATTGTAAGAATAATTGCTATCGTTGCCACATTTGTCGGTGCGCCTATTTCGTCCGTAGCTTCTACCACAATCTCATCAAGTTCTTTATCGGCTGCATCGTGCGAGTGCAAATGTCTATGAATATTTTCTATAACGATAATAGCCGCATCCACTAAAAGTCCAAGGCTTAAAAGAAACGCAAAAAGCGTTATTCTGTTGATTGTCTGCCCTGTTAAATATGCCACAAAAAGAGTTATGGCTAAAATAGCGGGAACAGTAAAAGTAACTATCAAAGACTCTTTCCATCCAAGAACAAAAACAAGCAATAGAGCGATGATAACTATTGATATCTCAAGATGAAAAACAAGCTCATTGACGGCTTCATTGGCTCTTTCGCCAAAATTTCTAGTAACTATAACTCCTATTCCGTCTTTTTCAAGCTGCGGCTTTATCTCCTCTATCTTTTTCATAACATCTTCAGCAATAAAAACCGCATTTGTCCCTTTTAGCTTTGAAACACTAAGGGTTATCTGCTCTTTAAGAGGCACAAACTCGCCATTTTCTTTATATGTTATTTGCGCGCCATAGAAATTTTGAATATCAACGCCTCTTGTTACGGTTGCAACATCTTTTAGGTGGATAATCGAGTTCATATATTTTGCAACTATTATCTCTTCTACATCTTCTACCGACTCTATTGCGTTTTTAGCGCCAAAAACAACAAGCTCTTTACTATTAGTTCTGCCTTTTGCACTAGGCATACTAACAGCCAACGACTCCAAAGCCTGCGTAATCTGACCAAGCGACAGATGATAGCCTGAAAGCTTTCCGAGATCTACTGCAATATTGTACTGCTCTTTTCTCTCACCTTTTAGTTCAACTTTTGCAACATTTTCTACATCGCTTATTTGATGCTGAATCTCTTTTACCTTTTGAAATAGCTCAATCTGATCTATTTTTGATTCATCTTTTGGATAAAAAGAAAATGTCATAATAGGAATATCTATATCAATATCAAACGGCTTTACAAGAGGTTGCATTACCCCTTTTGGAAGCTGATCCATATTTTGCATAACCTTATCATAGAGTTTTAGATTGGACTCTTCCCTGTTTTCGCCAATCTTATACATTACATTGATGATAGCTACATTTTCAGCAGCTATACTCATTATATTATCCACTCCGTTTATCTCTTTTATTCTTCTCTCAAGCGGTTTTAGAATGACATTTTCCACCTCTTTTGGAGTCGCCCCCGGAAGCACAACCATAATAGAACCGCCTGAAATTGCTATTTGCGGATCCTCTTCTCTTGGAGTCACCACAAGCGCTATATACCCGACAAGAATCAAAAAAACACCAAGCATGGAAGTTAGCGGATTATAAAGAAAACTTTTAGCAAGCCTTCCTGCCATATCTGTTACTCGCATATTTTCTATTTTATTTTGCATAATAACCCTTTATTTGATTATAACTTCTGCATACATGCCGGGATATGCTTTTACTCTTGAATTGTCAAAAGATATTTTGATTCTAAATTTATGAGTCATTGGATTCGAGCTTGGTATAATCGCCGCTACTTTTCCGTTTCCTTCATAGCCGCTAGACGGTATTCTTACAGTAACTCTTGTTCCGATTGATACCTCTTTTAGGTTTGTTTCTGATATTTCGGATTCTATCTTTAGACTGCTCAAATCAGATAAAACAATTGCCGGCATTCCCGGAATTGCCATCTCGCCGACTTTTACATTTTTTGCAACAACAACTCCGTCGTTTGGCGCGGCGATTTTTAGATATTTATATTGATTCATCACCTCTTCAAGCTGTGCTTTTGAAATTTCAACTTGCGCCTTTAGATTTTTTTCCGCAAGCTCTAAATTTTCAAGCTCATATTTTGAAACCATGTCTTTTTCAAAAAGTCTTTTATGTCTTTCAAGATTAATTTTTACATTCATATATTGATTTTCATACATCTGCACGCCAAGTTCGGCTTGCTCTTTTTTGCTATCAATCTCTCTTGAATCTATCTCGTATAAAAGTTCTCCTTTTTTTACTATATCACCCTCTGAAACCCCTATCTCCTTAACAAACCCCATATATCTGCTTGTTATCATTTTTTGGTTATCAGAAATAACGCTTCCGCTTAATTGTATTTCAGCAGCAGATAGATTTAAAACTGATGTCAAAAACATCGCAACAATAGACAAAATTTTTACTATTTTCATTTTTCAACTCCATTTGATATTTTTTCAAGATTAAATACTTTTGCGTTTCGTTTGTTTTTTGCCTCTTGCAGCATAAGCGTATGTTCAATTTGCATCGATTGTTTTATTATTACATCATTTATTGAAACAAGTTTTTCTGAATATCTGCCAAGATAGTTTTCATAAACCTCTTTTGCAAACTCCAGCTCTTTATTTAAACTATTTATCTCATAGTCTAGGCTTTTTATCTCTGTTTTTATCTTTGCAATTTCAAGAGCCGTACCTTTTTTTGCAAGTTCAACTTGAGCTTTTACTTTTAGATTCTCAACTATCGCTTTTTCGTATTTGTTTTTATCAATCGCGCCGTTAAAAAGATTCCATTTTGCCTGCACACCTATAGTGTAAGCCGCATGGTCGCTAAACTCGCCAAGCGGAGTATCATCAGCACTTCCATACTCTGCAAATGCACCGACGGTCGGCAAAAAAGATGCTTTTTCAAGTTTAATAGCCATGTCAGTTATCTGATAACCGGTTGTTGCTTTTTGGATATTTATATTTCTCTCAAGCATCTCCTCTTCGCTTATTTGCGGCATAGGCGCTATATCATAAAGCTTTTCTGTGTCTTTTACTTCCTTGTTCAGCAAAAAAGACAAAAACTGATATGCTAAATCCTTATTAAATTTTGCCTGATTTAGCATTCTCTCAACACTTGCTTTTTTCGCCTGCACTTCAAGAAGATCTACTTTTTTTGCATACCCCTCTTCTATCATTGTTTTTACGATGTTTTCTAATTTTTCTATATTGCTATTTATTTTTTCAAGATTTTCTATATAGCTTTCTAGGAGCGAAATATCATAAAAACTTTTTTTTGTTTGATATATTTTTTCATTTTGAACCTGCTCTTTTTCTAGCATGCTCATATCATGCAAAGCTTTTGTAATCCTTTCATATTGCGTAAGCATACCGCCGGTATAAAGAGGGACTTGGTAGGATATTTTTGTTGCGTAGTGATCTCTTGCTTCTGGCTCGTTTAGATTCTTTGGCTTAATATCCAAAAGCGCTTGTTGATCAACCTGTTGCCCCGCCATCATAGCCCCAAGCGGAACTAAAAACTCATCGAAACCAAAATCATCAAATGTGGCTTCTTTGCTTTGAAGTTTAAATCCAAAAACATTCCCTGGGTCATTTGAGCGCAAACCGGTTAGACTTAAATCAATCTTTCCCCAGTTATTTCCTGATGCAATTTTGGATTCAAACTCTTTAATCTGTGAATCTTTTTTTGCTATTTCTACCTCAAGATTCTGACTTTTTACCATCTCGATTGCCTCTTTTAATGAGAGCTTGGTTTTTGCATCGATAAAGTTCTCGTTTGAAAATGCAAAAGTAGCGAGAAAAAAAAGCGACTTTAATAATCTCTTCATAACCTCTCCTAATATTTTTTATTTGTTGAAATTATAATAAATATTTGTTTGGAAAATAATTAACTATCACCTCATTAAATATAATTAATGAAAAATTTTAAGCTTTAAGGATAAAGCGATGCATTAAAACTGCATCGCCTGTTATAAGATTTTTTATTAAATTTCTACATAAGAGACAGAAAGAGCGGCAGGAAGGGCTGCTAGCTTTTCTAAAACTTCTTTATTTACGGTTTCGTCGACAATTATCACAGCAAGAGCTGCTTGTGAGTTTTTGTCTCTTCCTAGTCTAAAATCAGCAATATTTACATTGTTTTTACCAAGAAGTGTTCCGACATCGCCTATAACACCAGGGACATCTGAATTTTTAAGAAGAATCATTTTGCCCTTTGGATTTATATCCATATCAAAACCGTTTATATCAATAATTCTATGCGTATCTTCATCAAAAACTGTTCCGCAAACAACTATCGTATCTTTATTGGTAGTGACTCTAACTGAAATTCTATTTTTATAAGGAGTTTGAATATTTTCCTCTTCGCCGTGAATCTCAATTCCTCTCTCGTTTGCAAGAAAAAGAGCATTTACATAGTTTACTTGTTCACCAACGGCTTCTCTAAGAGCGCCAACGGCAGCAAATGTTTTTAGCGAATCAAGATATTTTTTAATCTCGCCGGTTGCTCCTATTTTAATAGAATCTATCACACCCTTATTTAGCTGAGCCGCCATAAAAGCTATTCTTTGAGCAAGCTCAAAATAACTTTCAGCCCAAGCCTCGACTTCACCCTCTTTAATAGGAAGATTTAGAGCATTTGGATAACTTATTCCTCTTGCAACTTCAAGGGCATTTGTTGCAGATTGAATGGATATTTTTACTTGAGACTCTTTTGTGTTTGCACCAAGATGAGGCGTAACAACGATATTATCCAAATCTAGTAGTTTATTACTAGTTGCCGGCTCACTTATAAAAACATCAATCCCAGCAAATGCAATTTTTCCGGATTTTAAGCCATCATACAAATCGTCTTCATTATACAAACCGCCTCTTGCGCAGTTTATAAGTATAACGCCGTCTTTCATTTTGGCTATCTCTTTTTTTGTTATATAGTTTGTCGTTTCTTTGTTTTTTGGAGTATGGATAGTAATATAATCGCAAGCCAAAATATCATCAAAACTTGTAGTATATTTAGCGCCCAAATCAGTAGCTTTTGAAGGGTGAATATAAGGGTCGTATGCAATAACCTCCATACCAAAAGCTTTAGATCTTACACCCACGCGACTGCCGATATTTCCAAAACCTATAATACCCAGCTTTTTACCCATAAGTTCGGTTCCATACCAATTCTCTCTCTTCCATATTCTTTCATCTTTTAATTGAGAATGTGCATACGGAAAAGACCTAGCGCTTGAGAGCATGTGAGCCATAGTAAGCTCAACCGCCGCAATTGTATTAGCAGTTGGAATATTCATAACAACAATTCCTCTTTTGCTGCATGCATCAATATCCACATTATCAACACCAACACCCGCTCTTATGATTGCCTGAAGCTCTTTGGCGGCATCCAAAAATTTTTGATTTACGGGAGTCGAACTTCTTGTTATAACGATTTGAGCATCGGCTATAGTATTTAAAAGCTCATCTTTTGCCTCATCATAAGCAATAACAAGATTAATATCATTTGCTTTTTTTAAAATTTCTATACCGTCATTATGTATATGGTCACATACAACGATTTTTTTCATACTGTTCTCCACTTTAATATTTGATTTCACTTTTGTATTTTGAGATAATTCCCTCTATATCATACTCTTTTAGTTCTTTGAGTAAAATTTCAGCGGCGGATTTGCTATGAAGACTTAGATATATTTTATAACTACCATCATTTTTTTCAATAAATCTCTTAATGCCGTTTTTATCCAGAACCTGCAAAAGACAAAAATATTGATATTTATCCAGTTTTTCAAATGTGACTTTATAAAGAGTATCTTTTTTTTTATCGGCATCAACAAGATCCCAAGAAAGCATAATCTCATTTGACGGATAATGATATTCGCTATTTTTTCTTTCACTCATAAGCTTTGACCAACCGGATGGCTCTTGAGTTGCCACTGACTGGTTGGTTTCTTTTGTTATTGTAATATCAAAAAAATCACTTTTTGACTTTAAAAAAATATTAATTGTAAAAAAAATTGAGAAAGCAATAAAAAGAAGGCCAAAAATCAAAAGATAGAGACCTTCTTTTTTCATCTTAGCTCTCTTTTAGAGCATTTTTTAAAACATCACCTAGTGTACTGTTTGAATCATTTTCTTGATTGTTATATTCATTTAGAGCTTTTTTCTCTCGCTGTTTTTCAAGGCGTTTTACTGAAAGTCTTATTTTATTTCTTTGACTATCAATTGACGAAATTACCGCCTCTATATTTTCACCCTCTTTAACATCTTCAATCTTCATTGGAGCTAAATCCTCCGCTCTTATAAGACCGTCTACTCCGTCATCTAGTTTTACAAAAACTCCAAAATCTTTGACACTCAAAACTTTACCGGAAACAAGTTCGCCCATTTTATGTTTTTTTGAAAACTCTTTTACAGGAGAATCTTCAAGGTTTTTTCTACTTAAAGAAACTCTCTCGTTTTCTGCATCTATCTTTGTAATTACAACCTCTACTTCATCATTCGGTTTAAATAAATCTTTGCATTTTTTGTTGCTCCAAGAAGCATCTTCATTGTGCAATAATCCTTCAATTTTGCCAACTTTTACAAACGCTCCGAAATCTGTAGTTGTAGTTATTCTTCCTTTTATTATGTCGCCTTCTTTAAAAGAGCTCATAAATTCATTAAAAGGCTTCTCTTGCAATCTTTTTAGAGAAACTCTAAGTTTTTTATTTTCAATATCAAGCTCAATAACTTCAGCATTTATCTCATCGCCTACTTTTACTACATCTGAAGGGTGTTGAAGGTTTTTTTCCCAAGAAAGCTCTGAAATATGAAGGAATCCTTCTATCTCATTTCCAAGGTCAACAAAAACACCGTATGGTTCAACATTGCTTACAGTTACAGTGATTGTATCACCTTCTTCTAACTGATCTTTTATATCCTTCCATGGATCCGGCTGTGTAGCTTTAATAGAAAGAGAAAGCTTTTTTGTTTTTTTATCATAATCAATAGCGACAACATCAACCATATCACCCTCTTTATACATTGAAGATGGGTTAACAGGTCCTTTATAGCTAATTTCAGAGTAGTGGACAAGACCCTCTACGCCGCCTACATCTACAAACAAACCATAGCTTTTGATTTTCTTGATTTCGCCTCTTATTATCTCTTTTTCATCAAGAATTTTTTTAAGAATTTCTCTTTTTTCTTTTCTTTTTTCATTTAAAAGCGTTCGTCTTGATAAAATTATAGAGTCTGTATTTGGGTCATACTTAACAACTCTTGCACTTATCTCTTTTTTCTCTGGCTTATCGCCCTCTTTAAAAGCAGCAAGGCTTTTTGGCAAGAAAAATTCAATACCGTTGCTTTCAACAACAAAACCGCCTTTGTTTTGCTTTGTCACAACGCCTCTAATGTCCATTCCCTCTAAAGAGTCTTTGTTTTTTTCTAAAAAATCAGCTTTTTTTATTTTTTTGATAGCTTTTTTATATGAAATAGAACTTCTCTCTCCGCCGCCGCCTGT
>JAUPLZ010000383.1 GCA_030836705.1 Campylobacterota bacterium | reverse complement strand
TTTAAGAAGGGCGATGGTATGCCTGAGATTATTGAAATCGCTGATAAGAATATGTATATAAATAAAAAGGAATGCAGATAATGATAAAAAATATTTTTTTGATTCTAAGCTTTTCGGCGATGCTTATTGCAATTGAGTTTAATGAGCATGACGGCAAAAATATACAAAGGCTAAATCCGGCACAAGATAAAAAAACAGTACTTTCTTATTCTGAATCGTTAAAAGATGCTAGAAAATCGGTAGTAAATATTTCTGCGCAAAAGAGCGTTGGTCAGCATCATGCGTTTGGAAATGAGTTTTTTAATGACCCGTTTTTTAGACAATTTTTTGATAGCAGGCGGTTTAATATTCCAAAAGAGAGAAAGGATAACTCTCTTGGCTCTGGCGTAATAGTGACAAAGGATGGCTACATAATCACAAACAATCATGTTGTAGAAGGAGCCGAGAAGATTACTGTCACAACCGCAAGCAACAATAAAGAGTATGAGGCGAAAATAATAGGAGTCGATGCCAAAAGTGATCTTGCTGTTATAAAAATAGAAGGAAAAAATTTTGATGCGATAACTCTATATGATTCCGATAGTGTTGAAGTCGGTGATGTAGTTTTTGCAATAGGCAATCCTTTTGCGGTTGGTCAAACGATAACACAAGGCATAGTTTCTGCCACAAACAGAAGCTCTGTCGGGATAGTAGAGTATGAGGATTTTATCCAAACCGACGCATCCATCAATCCTGGAAACTCAGGCGGCGCTCTTGTAAACTCGCTCGGTTATCTTATAGGCATAAATAGCGCCATCATAACAAAAGGCGGCGGCAATATCGGTATAGGGTTTGCGATTCCTTCCAATATGGTAAAAAAAATAACAAAAACACTAATAGAAAAAGGCAAATTCCAAAGAGCTTATCTTGGCGTGACTATAAGTGATGTTACCGATGAGCTTTTTGATTTTTACGGTACAAAAGAAGGTGCTATCGTAATGACTGTTCAAAAAGACTCAGCCGCGCAAAATGCCGGTATAAAAAGAGGCGATTTGATAGTAAAAATAAACGATAAGAGTATAAAAGATTCAAATATGCTCAAGAATATTATTGGCTCTTTTGATACGGAGCAAAAAATCAATATTGAGTATCTAAGAGACGGTAAGATAAGCAGGACAGATGCAAAACTTCAGCTTATACAAGAAGAATCAAGAGATGGCGCTTTTTATGAATATGAAGGTGCGTCAATATCAGAGCTAACAAATGAAATAAAATCAAAACATAAACTAGAAGAATCAATAAATGGCGTTATTGTAATGGAAGTCAAGCGTGATTCAAATGCAATAAAAGCAGGACTGCTAGCAGGAGATATTATTGTTCAGATTGAACGAAAAGAGATAGAAAATCTAAAAGATTTTCAAGATAGTACAAAAGACAAAAACAAAAAACGATTTTTTGTGTATAGGAGCGGAGCAATTTTTGTTCTAGTATTATAAAAGCATATATTTTTTGGTTTTTTAAAAGAAAATTTGTGTAGTATATCGCTATATTAAAAAAAAGGAAAAAAATGACAAAACCTGAATTGATAGCACAAGTAGCTGCGACAGCAAATACTACAAAGGTAGAAGCAGAAAAAATCATAAATGCTTCCATAGATACTATCACAAGCGCTCTAGCAAAAGGTGAAAGTGTTCAGTTTATTGGATTCGGTAGTTTTGAGGTTAAAAAAAGAGCTGCAAGAACAGGTATTAATCCAAAAACAAAAGAGACAATAAAAATAGCTGCAAAAAATGCAGTATTGTTTAAGCCTGGAAAAAAACTAAAAGACTCTGTGAACTAAATCCTATCTGTTCAAGAGAGTTTTTATTGCTCTCTTGAATTTTCTATTTTTATTTAAATTTTATTTGCGTAAATTAATTTTTTAAGCGACTTTTTTAGAAGTTCTTGTGAACTTTGCTCTTGGAATCTTTCCCAAACAGCCCTTTCTCTTTTGAAATTTGATTGTATTGATTTGTTTAATTCTTTTAAAAAAATATCGCTATTTAGTGTAAGCGAGATTCTCATCTTGCCGTCTTTTGTAACTTCTATATTTTCTTGCTTTATTTCATCAAAAACCGGTTCTATATCCATATAAACATACTCACAAAGCATCTCGATCTGAGTTTGGTTTTTTAATCCGATATTGGCTAGATAAAGCGACAAAAATGCAAATAGCTCTTTTTTTGTCTGTTCTTTTAATAAAAATTTTGCTTTTTCAAACGCCAAATCCCGCTGTTCTCTTAAAGTAGCGGCTTTTTCAACCAAAGATGAGGAGTTTAGATAGTCATAAGTTGCCAAATACTCTTTTTGTTTTTGTGTTTGTGCACATGAGGCAAAAAAAAGTACCGGCACTGCAAAAGCTAATAATGCTTTTTTAACCATCGTTTTAGTTTGTCGGCATATTGTATTTTTGTATGTCAAATTCACCATTTTTGTAGTTTAGATAATACAAAAGGTCTTTTTTTACTTCAAGACCAATCAAATATCTTATAGCAAGATTGGCTTGCAAAGATGCTACTTGCATTATGATTGGCGCAGCTATTCCGCCTGGTTTTCTATCTGTGATTTTAAATGCGTCAAAGTTTGCTTTATCAAAAAAACAGACCTGTCCGTGAAACTCCTCAACGGAGCCGTATATCCAAGGAGTGTTGCATTTTTTTGCATATTCGCCTATCGCTTTTCTTGTAGGAAGATTATCCATGGCATCTATGATTAAATCAACTTTTATATTTTCTTTTGTAAATTCATCAAAGTACATGACTTTTGGAATCGCCTTTACAAATGGGCATTTTTGCTCAAGAAGCTTTGCTATAAGCTCTGCTTTTGGTTTGTTTACATCCTCTACTTTAAAAGCTATCTGTCTGTGGATATTGTGTAAAGTAACCGTATCAAAATCAACTAGATATATTGTTCCTATTCCGCTTGTGCCAAGCGCCATTGATAGCGAGCTTCCCAACCCGCCGCAGCCTATTATGGCTATTTTTTTATTTTGAAGATTGTTTTGAGCATCTTCACCCCAAAGCTGAATTTGTCTTAAAAAATAGTTACTCATATTAAATTCCTTTTTTGTATCGCATTATAAAATCCCCACTCTTTTCTTGATTTTACAACAGTGTCTTTATCGATTGTAGCTATCATCATCTCTTCTTTGCTGCCAAGTGTTTGAATTAAATTTCCGCACGGCGATGTCAATAGTGAATCTCCATAAAAATTCCACTGAGTTTTTTTATCAAGAAAATTTCCAACTTTATTAACTCTAAGAATATAGAGATTGTTTAAAAAAGACCTGCTTTTTAAAAGCTCTCTCCATCTTTCTTTAGAATCAAACGTAGATGCAGTCGGGATTATAACGACATCCACTCTTTTTTTTTGCAGCTCAAGCCATAAGTTATCATAATGCATCTCAAACCCAAACATGACAGCACATTTTATCTTTTTTATATTAAATATCATTGGGGTTATAAACGGTTTTATTTCATTGTCAAAAAATTTTTCTTCATTCCAATGTGGGTAGTTTATGAGTGCTTGCTGTTCGTATATTTGTATAAAATTGGGGGAAAATTTAACGATAGCTTTTATTAATCTCTTTTTTTCAACTAAAATTATAGGAGCTATAATTGTAATGTTGTAGCTTTTTGCAAGCTCTTTTAATGATTTTTTTTGAAACTCTGATTGCTCTCTTATGAGCTCAAACGATATTTTTTCCAGCTCTTTAAAAAAGAGATTTACGACATACTCTCCAATGACAAAAACAGAGCATTTTTTTGATTTTGCAATAGTTAGATAGTAGTCTAGTTTTGCTTTGTCAAAAGAGAGTGAGCCGATTTGAAGAGCGGCTATATTAATTTGATTTTCCATCTGCTAAGGCGCTTTCGATGGTTTCAAATTCTAGTTTCGCATCTTCGAGCATTTTTGTTGCTAGGCTTAACTCTTTCATACCGTCTTTATAAAGTTTTAAACCCTCATCAAGAGGAAGCTCTGAATTGTTTAGTTTTTCAAGAATTTCTTTTGCGTTTTTAAGTCTATCTTCAAAACTTTTTTCTATATTTTTTTCACTCAAATCCTATCCCTGATTTAAAATTTTTATTATTTGCTCTTTAAATTTATCTACTTCAACCAAAAAAGCGTCATGTCCGTAATCGCTAGGAATATCAACATAGGTGCAACTATCTTCTTTTCCTATCTCTTTCATTTTTGTCAATATAAATCTCATCTCTTCTGGGAAAAAAAGCATGTCTTTTTCAAAAGAGATAAGATGTAGTTTAGCTTTTATTTTTGATAGCGCATCCTCTAAAGAATCATAGCCCCTAGAAATGTCATAAATATTTATAGCCTTTGAGATATATAAGAAGCTTAATGGGTCAAACCATTTTGGAAAGTTATCCCCATTATAATCTAGATATTTTTCAATTTCAAATCTTCCAAAAAGCTCAAAAAGACCGTCGCTTGCGGCATAGTCTCTGCCGAATTTTTTATTCATGGAGTGTGGCGACAAAAAGCTTATGTGTCCGCCCATTCTGCCAATTGAAGCGCCTTTTAGACCTTTTTCTTTTATTTCATCAAAATCATATTCGCCATTTTTGAAATTAGGGTCATTTTTTATCGCTTCTATAGCAACTTTGTTAAAAGCAATGACCCAAGGACTAGATGCGTGTGTGGTGGCAAGTGAGATTATTTGTTCTGCAAAGTCCGGAAAATCTATAGCAAAATGTAACGCCTGCATACCGCCCATAGAGCCGCCGATAATAGCTTTTACTTTTTCGATTCCAAGCTTGCTAAAAAGTATTCTTTGAGCTTTTACCATATCTTTGATAGTGATTACCGGAAATTTAAGCCTGTAAGGTTTTGCTATTGGATACATT
>JAUPLZ010000382.1 GCA_030836705.1 Campylobacterota bacterium | reverse complement strand
GATAAAGCGCATATGCTTGCATATTCTTATGATGCCACAAGAAACGAATATGAACCTGACGGAGTTATTTTCCCAAGAGATGAAAATGATGTAAGCGAAATACTAAAATATTGCAATCAAAATAAAATAGTAATAGTTCCAAGGGGTGCTGGAAGCGGATTTACAGGCGGTGCATTGCCTGCAAACGGCGGAATTGTTATGGCGTTTGAAAAGCATATGAATAAAATACTAGAAATTGATATGCAAAATCTAGTAGCCCGCGTGCAACCGGGAGTGGTAAATATGGAGTTTCAAAAAGCAGTAGAAGAGCTGGGGCTTTTTTATCCGCCGGATCCTGCTAGTCAAGAGTATTCTACTTTGGGCGGCAATGTAAGTGAAAACGCAGGCGGAATGAGAGCGGCGAAGTACGGGATAACAAAAGATTATGTTATGGCACTAAGAGCTGTTTTGCCAAACGGAGATATTATAAGAGCAGGCAAAAAAACCATAAAAGATGTGGCAGGATATAACATTGCCGGTATTTTAATAGCCAGCGAAGGAACTCTTGCTGTTTTAACAGAATTAACGCTAAAGCTCATTCCAAAACCAAGAATGAAAAGAACCGTGATGGGTATTTTTAATAGCGTAGATGACGCCATGAATGCTACTTACAAAACTTTTGCGGCAGGAATAACACCGGTCGCTATGGAGTTTTTGGATAACTTAACCATTAGAGCTGTTGAAAAAGTATTCAAAAAAGGGTTGCCTGTAGATGCCGGCGCTATTCTTATAAGCGATGTAGACGGCAATACGGAAGCTGATATGGAGTTTCAATTAAGCGCCCTTGAGAGGGTTTTTAAGGAAAATAAAGCGATAGAGTTCAAAAGAGCATCTACAAATGAAGAGGCGAGCGAAATTTGGTTTGCAAGAAGAAACGCAAGCCCTAGTCTTAAAATATATGGCAATACAAAGCTAAATGAGGATATTACCGTTCCAAGAAGCAAGTTGCCTGAGCTTTTAAAAAGGATAGCGCAAATCGGAAGAGAGTTCGACCATGAAATTCCGTGTTTTGGACATACCGGTGATGGGAATGTGCATGTAAATGTCATGACTGATAAAAACAATCCGGTAAAATTCCTCAATGCGGAAAAAGCAATCCACGCTATCTTTGAAGCGGCAGTGGAGCTTGAGGGAACGCTTAGCGGTGAGCATGGTATAGGTCTTAGCAAAGCCCCGTTTATGAGCTTGGCGTTTACTGAGGCTGAGATGAATTTTTTTAGAACTATTAAAAAGACATTTGATCCAAACAATATTCTCAATCCAAATAAAATGGGGCTTTAAGCCTCGTTTTATAAGCTTTTTTCGTGTGCTTTTGTAAATTTTTCTACGATTAAATAATAAAGAAGTTTTATAGTCACAATCGTAAAAAAGAATGCAAACATGACATCGCTTAGGAAATGTCCGCCTTGAATAATCCGCACAAGCCCTATGATGAATCCGGCAGTTGTTGCAATTATAAATACTCTTCTTCTTAAAGCCCCTGTAAAAATCATTGCTAACGCTATAAAACTAAAACCGGCAGAAGCGTGACCGCAGACAAAAGAGCAGTTTTTCTCGCACTGGTCGCTAACCACAAAAGCAGGGGTGAATTTTTTATCTCCGCCAAACTGGGTGACTTGTTTTGGTCTTGCTCTGTCTACATTGTCTTTTAGAGTTAGGTTTACAACAACTCCAGGAGCCATAACTATAGAAATCAAAACAAAAATAAGCATTCTTTTTTTGATGTTAAAAAAATCTCTCTTTTTATATATGGAGTAAATAAGCAAAAAAAGCATCACAATAAAAAAGACGGCAACAAGAGGATGCGTAATGTCGTAAATAAATTTTATAATAGCTTGATCTTTTAGATAAAAATCACCGTCCTTGAAGAACAATCCGCTAAACCATAAATCTATATTCGGAAAAAAGTAAAAAATAAAGCCGATAGTTGTAAAAAAAGCCCAAAAATATTTAGAAAATCCCAAAATCATTAAAAATCCAGTTTTTTAGAAATTATACCAAATTGAAAAAAATGAAAAATATCGGCATAAATGTTTCAAAAATGTTTAAAACAGTAACACTTTATTTTAAATAAATGCTTTTGTAAGATGTTTTGAAATAAAGTTTAGTAAAATACTTGCACTTTATTTCATTAAAAGGATTGATATCATGACGAAACCTGAGTTTATAGCAGAAGTTGCAAAAAGTGCTGGCACTACAAAAACGGATGCAGAGAAAGTAGTAAATGCTGTGATTGATACTATACAAAACACATTAAAAAATGGCGGTTCTGTTCAACTTGTGGGCTTCGGTACATTTGAAGTAAAAACAAGAGCGGCAAGAGAGGGTGTAAATCCAAGAACTAAGCAAAAAATTAAGATTCCTGCAAAGAAAACTCCATCTTTTAAAGTTGGTAAAAAACTAAAAGATGCTGTAATCTAAATAAGCAAAAGAGTGCTTTTGGCACTCTTTTGACTATGCTATTTAAAACTCTCTAGCTCTTTAGAGACTAGCAATATTCGCTCTGTTAATTCTTCGTAGGCTTTTTTGTTTTCTTCTATCAAGTTTGCCGGCGCGTTTGCTATAAATTTTTCATTTGAGAGCATTCCGTTTAGCTTGTCCGCTTCTTTTTGCAGCTTTTCTTTTTGTTTGGTTAGTTTTTCTATGATTGGCTTTAGGTCAATTGAATCTGTCGGTATGAAAATTTCCATATTTTCACTTATGTCAGTGATCGCATTTTCCGGTTTGGATGCTACAAATTCAATCTCTTCTACTTTTGCCAGTTTTTTTATAAAAACATCATTGAATAACTCTTTTTTGTCGGTTTTTATGCAGGCTTTTTGGATTGTTTTATTTGCCATGTCAATAGGAAATTTTGCTCTTCTTATTGCTATTATTGATTCCATTATTAACAAAAAGCTCTTTTTTACATCTTGATATTTTGCAATATTGCATGGGTACTCCATAATCATTATAGAATCACTATTTTTTATATCGGTGCCGCTTAATTCATGATAGAGTTTTTCCGTAAAATACGGCATAAACGGGTGCAGGAGTTTTAGACCTTCTTTGAATACGGCTCCAAGCTCCGCCAAAGAATCGGCGTCTGCTTTTGAGAACTCTATCCCCCAGTCACAAAACTCATTCCACATAAACTTATAAAGCGTCGTTGCCGCATCGTTAAATCTGTAGTTTTCAAAATGCTCTCTTGTTTCATCTGCACACTCTGACAAAAGAGTTGCCATGTATTTCCCAAGAGGTGTTTTAAGCTCTATTTTCTCCAAATCCAAATAGCTATCTTTTTTCATTAAAAGATATTTGCTTGCATTTAGAAGTTTGTTGCAAAAATTTCCATAGAGTTCAAGATGGGCATTGCTTAGCTTAATATCGCGACCTTGTACTGCTAAAACAGCAAGCGTAAATCTAAGAACATCCGTTCCGTGCTTGTTTATCATATCAAGAGGGTCTATAACATTTCCTTTTGATTTGCTCATTTTATTGCCGTGTTCATCGCGAACGAGTGCGTGCAAGTAGACATCCTTAAAAGGTACCGCATTGTTAAAATGAACGCCCATCGTAAGCATTCTTGCAACCCAAAAAAACAAAATATCAAAACCGGTTATGAGTAGTGAATTTGGATAAAAGTTTTTCATATCGTCTTTTGTTGTTTTTTCATTCTCTTCATTTCCCCAGCCAAG
>JAUPLZ010000381.1 GCA_030836705.1 Campylobacterota bacterium | reverse complement strand
CTCTGTAAAAATAACTTTTGCATCGCCAGCTTCCATGTCATCCATAACCCCTACTAGGGATTGATTTATAAGGCTATGGGTTGAAAGTTCGCTTTTTGAAATTTGCTCTTTCTTTAGCTCTTTTTCACTCTCTTCAATATCGCTTAGAATCTCTTCATCTGTCATTTTATTTTCCTAGCCTTTACATAAGCTCTAACGGGTGCTGGATAGCCTTCTATAGTTTTCGTAACATCGTCATTTTGCAGGAAATTGTTTAGGCTAAATGAGTCTATCCATTCGGTTTTTCGCTGCTCCTCAAAATCCGTTGGCTTAATGGCAAGCACGACAATATCTTCAAAACCGGCTCTAAAAAGCCAATTTTTAAGTGCTGAAATTGTTGGAAAAAAGTAGACATTTTTCATGCCTGCATATCTATCTTTTGGGAAGAGACAGTAGTCGCCGTCTTCGTTTATGATGATAGTATCGATTATTACTTCGCCACCGATATTTAATGCTTTGTGCAGTGATTTCAAAGAGGAGATAGGGTCGCTTCTGTGGTACAAGACGCCTAAGCAAAATATCACATCAAATTTGTGGTTATAAAATTCGACATGCTCTATTCCTAGGAGCTCATACTGCACGATATCGCTTTTTATAAAATGGTTCAAAAACAAAAACTGCATGTAGGTAAGCGCAGAAGGGTCAAAACCTATGACTTTTTTTGGCTTGTCTTTTAGCATTCTAAACATATAGTAGCCGTTGTTGCATCCGATATCTGCTACTACTTTGTCTTTTAGGTTGATGTGCGGCGCTAAAAGATTGTATTTTATAAAGCTTTGCCATTCGGTATCGATAAAAATATCAAAAACTTCAAAAGGTCCTTTTCGCCAAGGCTTTAGCTCTTTTGCGCAGTGAAGAATCTGCTCTTTTTGGGTTTGGTTTATATCCGTTTCTATTTTTATAGCATCATCAAACGATATTTTCGCATCATGAATAGTCGGCAGATTTTTTATAAGTTCATGAAGCGGGGCTATGTTTTTCCACTCCACTCTTTTTAGGTATTCTTTTTTTATTTCGTCTAGTTGCAATTGATACAATCCTTCAAGAGCGAATCGCTAGGCGCTGTTTTGCATTTGTTGTAAATATTGTTTTTTGGACACTCTTTGTGATAGATTCCCATTGAGTCGTAATACTCTATGCAGTCATTGTAATAATTGGTGGATGCACCGCACTCGTTTATGTATGCGCAACTTGTAAAAAATAGTGGTAAAAACAGGGCTATTATCTTTTTCATACTGTGAATAGTATACAATCCATCCTTAGAAAATAAAACCTTTTAATAATAGGATTTGATTATGAAACATGAAAAGAGTGTAGCGGCTTTTAAAGAGGCTTTTGAGGTTATTCCGGGCGGTGTTGATTCTCCAGTTAGGGCGTTTAAGGCAGTTGGAGGATACCCGCCTTTTATTTCGCACGGCAAGGGCGGATATATTTATGATATTGACGGCAATGAGTATATTGATTTCGTCCAGAGCTGGGGACCGCTTATATTCGGTCATGCCGACAGCGATATAGAAAATGCGGTTATCGATGCAGTAAAAAAAGGGCTAAGCTTTGGAGCGCCTACACTTTTGGAGACGGAACTTGCAAAAGAGGTTATAGCGATATATCCGTTTATGGATAAGCTAAGATTCGTAAGCTCCGGAACCGAGGCGGTTATGTCTGCTATAAGACTTGCAAGAGGTTTTACAAAAAAAGACGACATCGTAAAGTTCAAAGGCTGTTATCACGGTCATAGTGATTCTCTTTTGGTTCAAGCAGGAAGCGGTGCCGCTACTTTTGGTACACCAAGCAGCCCCGGAGTGCCTGCTGATTTGGTAAAGCACACACTTTTAGCGGAATATAACAACATAGAAAACATAAGAGAGTGTTTTAAGGATAGCAAAAACATAGCGTGCGTTATTATTGAGCCGATTGCCGGAAATATGGGACTTGTTCCTGCTAGCGAAGAGTTTTTAAAAGAGCTTAGAGAGTTGTGTGATAAAAACGGCGCACTTTTGATTTTTGATGAGGTTATGAGCGGTTTTAGAGCCTCTTTAAACGGTGCAATGGGACATACTAGTGTTGTGCCGGATATGGCGACATTCGGAAAAGTTATAGGTGCCGGAATGCCTGTCGGCGCATTTGGGGCAAGAGCTGAAATTATGGCGCATCTTTCACCGGAAGGACCTGTATATCAAGCAGGGACTTTAAGCGGAAATCCTGTGGCGATGGCGGCTGGAATCGCATCTATAAAAAAACTAAAAGCAGATAAAAATATCTATAAAGATTTAGAGGCAAAGGCGCTAAGACTTGCAAACGGTTTAAAATTAGCGGCAAAAGAGGCTGGCGTGGATATACAAACAACTGTGCGAGGCAGTATGTTTGGTTTCTTTTTTAGCGAAACTCCTGTAAATAACTTCGCAGATGCGGCAAAATGTGACGGAGAATTTTTTGCAAAGTTCCATCAAGGAATGCTAGAAGAGGGTGTTTATCTTGCTTGTTCGCTGTTTGAAGCCGGATTTATATCTACAAAAACAACCAACGAAATGATAGATAAGAGTGTAGCAGCGGCTGAAAGGGTATTGAAAAAAATCAAATGAGCAAGATAAAAAAAGGATTTGAAGGATTAGAAAAACTATCTCTTGGTTTTTCTATCGTTATAGCAGTATTAATCGGTGTGGGGATTGGCATAGTTCTTAAGAATCTAACAGGCATCGGATGGCTTTTGTGGCTTGGTGTCGCTTGGGGTGTCGGTGCCGCTATTATGAATGTGTATAAAGCCTATCAAAAGCTAAAAAAAGAGATGGACGAGTACGCAGAGGAAAAAAACGCAAGAAATCCAAAGTATAAAAATAGCAACAATGAATAAAACGCTAGCTAGATTTTTTGTTATCTATTTTGTGTTGGATTTGATTTTTGTAGTGTACTTTGTGCTTGTGGATGATTATTTGTCGCTTCTAAACTCCCAAATAGGCGCATTGGCGGCTATGTCTGTTGCTATCGGTTCTTTTTTGGGATACAAAAGTAGTGTAAACGAACAAGTTAAAAAACTAGACGGGTGCGAAGTAGAGCAAAGAGACATAATTGATAAGATAGAGGATAGTTATGAGCTTTTTGACGACGAAGAGATAAACTATGGCGAGATAACAGAAGAAGAGGCGAAAAATATCTATAAAGAAGAGAGGGACAAGCTCAAAAAAAGCTCAAAAATCAAAAATATTGCACTCACTTTTAAAGGGATATTTTCACCTTTTAGGCTTGTCGGTTATTTTCTCTTAATTTTAGGATTTTTTTGGCTTGAAGGAAACGGGCATTTAAAAATTTTGCCATTTATATTAGGACTTTCGATACTTCCTGTTTCATCGGTTATTTTGGCTTTTAGAAAGCAGTAGTGGAACACTTTTTGCACAGGAAAATGGAATAGTTTTTGCTCCTTTGCTTCCAAAGGAGCAGCTATGCAAATTAAACTATTTATTAGCCTATTTTTATTTATATTTTTATCTTTTTTAAGTGCAAAGACATATCAACAAAGAATCATTCCGAATGCTTGGCAGTTAATCGGCGTAAACGGATTTCACAAAAATATAAATTCTCAGTTTGGGTTTGTGGGTGACGGCAGCTATGCTACGCTAAAAGACACAAACGACAGTGATGATAATACAACATATGATAGAACTTCCACGAATACGATAAACACGGTAGCGACTCCGGACACAGGCGATGTGACAAAATCAACACTCGGTATAAAAATATTAAAAAACATCACCCCGTCTCTTTCTGAAATACAGATAAACTTCAAATACAATGTGAAAGATGATGCAAAATATCTAAATACAATGTATCTTTCCTCATCGATGACAAAATCAAAACCAAATATAAAAATAGAGTACCAATCGGATTACGAGGGTGAGGAGTTTTATATTGATATAGCTGACGGAAACACTTATAAAGGCACATTTTCTTCCGCTTCAACATATGATAATCCGCAAGTGCTTCTAATGAACAGCACCAAAGAGTACACAAAAATAAGCGATATTTTTGATATGAATATTTCCGACAACGATATAACAGATTTGGATAATTTTGATGTTACTGGCGCACAAATGAGTCTTTTGAGCGCATTTCCGGATGCAAATTTGACTATTTTTAAGTGGAATAGCGGCGATCAGATTTGGAGCGTCTATAGATCTGACAGTAGTGTAAATGATTTTTTAGAGCTTGAAGCAGGGCAGGCTTATTGGGTTAAAATTGATTCAGAGGATTCAATAGCTCCCGGAATGATTTTGGGCGAGGGCAAGATACTTTCAAGCGCTACATATGATAGTCTAGCGGATAGAAAATGGAATATGCTTTCGTTTAACGACTCATATCTTATAGATAATTCAAGTGCGATTTTTATAGATGAAAACGCCTATAACACAAGCGGACTTGCTATAAGGAGAAGTATTTTTATAAATGATATTATCAAGGTGCCTACAAATATTTCAAATAGCAACATAAAAGTAAGTGCTTACATCAACAACTATGCGCAGGTTTTGGATATGAACGGCACAAGCCACTGGAGTATTAGAGCTTATCCCGCCTCTTATCCGTCAAACGGAATCGTTTTGGTTTCAGATGAAAACATAGAGGTTAATGCGACGGCGGCAACGCAAAATCTTTTTAAATCAATTGCAAACGATGATTTAACTACCTCTTTTTATCAATCGTTAACACAAATGGATGCAAACGCTGATTACACAATGCTGACTTCGCAACAGTTAGATGAATACATGCTGGCACTTAAAATCAATAAAGAAGCGCTTCTTGATTTGCCAAATAATGGCAAAAGAAAAGGCAAGCTAGAGGTTACATATGTCGGCAAGAGCGCATTTGATATTGATATTTCGGCAGAAAACAATATCGCCGATATCGCTTTGGCGATAGAGATTGAGATGACTAATAATCTTACTATAGACGGTATAGCCGGAGTTGTTGCTTTTGATAGTGATTTTGACGGGGTTGGCGATAGTGTGATTTTGTCCGCTACGGATAGATTTTTAGTAAAAGATGCAACTTTTGCAAAGACTTATCAATTTTCTTCTTCAGGTGTTGCCGAAACAGCTTATATTTCAAGCGGTGTTTCATTGGTGACATTTTCAACTGCCGCAAATATAGACACAACGGTAGCAAATATAAATGCAATAGAAGCATCGACAAAAGTAAGCGCTTATGTTGTTGATAAAAACAATAGTCTTTTGATGATTACATCTGATACCTATAGGGATATTTCTATTCTTGAGGCTGCAAATTCCAGTCAATTTAATATTGATTTTTATGAAAACAACAACTCCACAAAGGGTGCAGTAAGAGATATTTTCAGAATAAAAGATTTAGCAAGTGCTCCTATTTTTGATTTTAGCGAAGGAAATGTTACCAACTGGACGATAGCCGAAGCTAGCATAACAAGCGGTGCGAATTTTGAGGGTGTGCCGCAATCTACTCTTTGCTTGAGTGAGGATTTAAAATATATGGCATTTCAAACGGACGACTATACGATAGATTCGCCGGCTTATGATTTGGCAGAGTTAAGTGCGCCGTCAGATGGGTTAGTGATTGAGAGTATTTTTTCCGGTGTTTTGCAAGATAATTATATTCAATGGCAAAATTCCGACCTTACTATGGATCCGCAGCTTTATAATAATTCTGATAATTTTAATCTTCAAAAGCTTGATAGAACAAAAGGGTATTGGGTTTATTTGGCAACAAAAACAGCAAACCCGATATCAATAAGCGGTGTTTCTATTTCCGGCGGCGTCGAGCAGAATTTTGATAATAATTTTACATATGCTAAATATGAAGTAGGCGAGGTTTCAAACTTTTTTGACAAAGCTCTTTCTGTTACGGTAAACGGTCTTGATACTTCAACCTCTGGAAATGTGTATAGAGCCGAGTTTATTATAGACGGTAAAAAAAATGCATTAAATAGAGAAGGAATTTCTACTGTTTTTACATCAAATTTAAATTCATTTGAAACGGATGGGCTTTTTGTTAGAGAATACCCGTCGCTTAATAAGGCGATGCAAGTTAGAGTTTATGACGGATTAAACAATAGATACACTTACGATATTTCGACATTTAATGCGATAAAACCTGAAGTGCCGACAGTCGGGCATCTTTTGCATCCAACGACAAATGTTGATTATTTGACTATTTCTGTTTCTGGCGGAAGTACTATAAAGATATTTGACGGAAATATTTCAGATTATTCTGCTCATCATAATATAAATTTAATAGTTTCATCGGATGAGCTTTCTACTTATGCCGGAGATTATATATTTAATCCGGCAAGTAGTGATGAGGTTATGTATGCAACCGCTTCAAAGCCGTACTATGACTTTAGAGTTATTGTGGCAAATGATGATGATTTGTGGTCTAATATGAGAAGGGTGTTTTATGCGCCTGTTCATAAGGGAACGCATATTTTAGCAGATACGGATGTGGTTAGAACTGATTATGATAGCGAGCCTGTAGCTTTTAATACTACCGGAACCTCACATTATGATTGGGTTGACGGTAACGGCGACCCGATAGACAGCGGTGTTCAGTTAAGAGTAGATGATAATGATACAACCTCAAACAATACAAACCTAGTTATGGCATACTATCCAAGAAATGTCACGATAGACTCTTCGGTTCCTGCTACCGCTTATCTTTCTGATGATAATGCTACGGTCGGACAGCTTGGCATAATAACTTATGCGCCTGATTATGTAGGAGATGTTTTTTATATTTATCACTCTGTTGATGAGAAATTGTATTATGGGGTTTTTCCGGCTTCTGGAGCAAATGATACAAATGCCACAATGTATCCGCTTAATCTAATAGATAGCGAGCAGTCATTCACCAAGCCGTAAAACACCAAAACGGACTTGTTCGTTTTGGTGCATGGCATCGGTTAAAGAGGTTTTTTGTCTAATTCTTTCCACTCTCTTTGATTCCATGGAGTAATCTTTTTTAGATTTTCCATTAGGTATTCAAAGTCTCTTGGAAGTAGTGCTTGTTCGCCGTCGCTTAGTGCGCAGCTTGGGTTTGGATGTACTTCTAGTATCAATCCATCAGCCCCTATTGCCATTCCTGCATAAGCTACCGGCATTACATACTCTCTCTTGCCTACTGAGTGGCTAGAATCAACTATTACAGGCAGATGAGACTCTTTTTGTAAATATGTAACAAGTGCCACATCAAGGCAGTTTCTAAATGCATTTTCATAGGTTCTCACTCCTCTTAAACACAAAATAACATCATTTAAGCCACCAGCCATTATGTACTCTGCACTCATTAGGTGTTCTTCTGCTTTGCTCGCTATGCCGTTTTTAAGAATTACAGGCTTGCCTAATTTGCCAATCTCTTTTAAAAGATTAAAGTTTTGCATGTTTCTTGCGCCGATTTGTATAACATCTGCATACTTATAGACGACATCGACTTGATCAAGACTCATAAGCTCAGTTACTATTGGAAGTCCTGTCTCTTTTCTGGCAGTATCAAGGATTTTTAGACCATCTTCGCCGTGTCCTTGAAATGCATAAGGGCTTGTTCTTGGCTTAAATGCACCGCCTCTTAGCATAGTAGCACCGGCTTTTTTAACAGCTTTTGCTATTTGCAGCGTATACTCTTCGGTGTCAACAGAACAGGGTCCTGCTATTACGCATTTGTGTCCACCGCCTAATTTTACGCCGTTTACATCAACAATTGTGTCCTTTGGATGAAATTGTCTACTAACTCTTTTATACGAAGATGACACTTCTAACACTTTCATAACTCCCGGCAAGGCAGCCAACGGCTTTCCTAAAAGATCGCTTTTGTCCCCGATTATTCCAATAACCGTTTGAATATCGCCTCTTGCAATATTTGTAGTATGTCCCCAAGTTTCTATTTGTTGTGCTGTTTTTTGAATCTCTTCATTTGTAGCGCCCACATTCATTACTAAAATCATTTTTATTTCCTACCTTTGTTTGTGTGATTTTTACTGAAATTTATATTATAGTTGGCTTAGGTTCTCCAAAATAATAACCTTGTGAATAGTCGATACCGATTTCTAATATTTTATTTTGCACCTCTTTTGAGTGAACAAATTCTGCAACTGTCTTGACTTTTAACTCTTTTGCAATATTGGCTATGGTTTGTACTACTACTCTGGAGTTTTCGTCCACTATGATATTTTTTATTAAAGAGCCGTCTATTTTTATAAAATCCACTTTTAAATTTATAATGTATTGAAAGTTTGAGTAACCGCTACCAAAGTCGTCAATAGCTATCAAGCACCCGTGCGATTTAATCTCTTGTATAAAACTCTCTATTTCGTCATGTTTTTCAAACTCTTCTGATTCTAATATTTCAATCGTAAGTTTGTTTCCGATATTAAACTCTTTTATTTTATTTATAAGATAATCTTTTGTTTCACTTCTTAATATATCGGAAGCAGATATATTTATAGAAAAACCGCATTCCTTATCTTTAAAATACTCAAAGCTTTTGTCTATCATTATTCTTGTAAGCTTGTGATATTGCTTTGCTTTAATTGATGTTTCAAGAAAATAAAAAGGAGTTAATATTTTATCTTCATCTTTCATTCTTATAAGCGCTTCATATTTGACTATTTTTCCGCTCAAGTTATCAATAATAGGCTGAAAAAAAGGCAGAATATCATCATTCATAATCGCATTTTTTAATTTTTTTGTACAAGTTATATTTTTTTCGTGATCGTTAGCTACAAATGAGACATCTTCAAAACACGCTCTATCGATTCTATTTGTTTTTGCGTATTTTAATGCCATATCGGCATTTGCTATTAAATTTTTGTTTGTAAAACTATATCCGATTGATACATTTAATTTTATGTCGGTATCATTGATGTAAAAATCTTTTTTTTCAAAAGCATCATTTAATTTTTTTGCAAGCTCGTGACCGTCGCCTCTTTTTTGTAAAAGTATTCCATACTCATCGCCTGATAGTTTATATAAAATCCCATCTTCTATATTTTTCTTTACAAAGCTATCTAGAAAATGAGTAATCTGAATAAGCATATCATCGCCGGCGATATTTCCGTAAAAATCATTTATATCTTTAAAAGAATCAATGTTGATAAGGTAAAGCAATACATCGTGAAATTTTTCTATATCTTTTATAAGCGCTGACCTATTTGGATAGCCTGTTAACGGGTCTGTATATATTTGTCTGATAAGACCTGTCACATTATTTCTAAGTTCTACATATTCAACTACGGTATGATTTTCGTCAAGTATTGGAATGATGGTAAGATTGACATAAAAATCCTCACCGCTTTTTTTCTACCTTTTAAAAGACCTTTAAATATCTCTTTTTTTTCTTTGGCTTGCGCTATCTTTTTTTCGGTTTCTAGATTAAAATCTTTGTGCCTGATGATTTCATGGGTTTTTCCTATTAATTCATCTTTAGAGTATCCCGTAAAGTCGCAAAATTCATCATTTACAGATATTATTATGCCTTTTGGGTCGGTTATGGATGCCATAGCACCGGCTTCAACCGCATTTTTGTACTCGGTGAGTATTTTTAGGTTTTTTGATAATTCGGCATGGCTTTTTTCAAGTTTAGCTTCGTATGTTATTTCCTTTGCTGCTCTTTCTAATGATTCAAAAAGCTTTCTTGAATCAACCGGCTTTAGGACGAATCTATTTATACCGGTGTTTATGGCTTCTAGTAAAAACTCTGTATCGCTAAATGCTGTTGTGATTATGATTGGTATATTTTTTGAGTGTTCTCTTATTTTTTTTGACATCTCAATGCCGTCCATAATCGGCATTTTGATATCAGTTATAATAATATCAGGAAGATGTTCGAGATATTTTTTATATCCATCCTCTCCATCCTCTGCTGTTATTAAAGTTTCAACTCTTCTTTTTATTATCGCAGAAAGGGCGCTTCTTACACTTAGATCATCTTCTACATATAGAATTTTTATATTTTTTAGCCCCTCGCTCATTTTTTTCCTCAGATATCCTTAGGGTTTGCTATTTTTCCGGCAACGGCGCTAGCTGCTGCAACAGCTGAGTTAGCTAGATAAACCTCGCTTGTTCTATCGCCCATTCGTCCGACAAAGTTTCTATTTGTTGTGGATACGCACTTTTCGTTTTCGCCTAAAATACCCATATATCCGCCAAGACAAGCGCCGCAAGTTGGATTGCTAAACACAGCCCCTGCTTCTATAAAAATATCCACAAGTCCCTCTTTCATTGCTTGCATGGATATTTTTTGAGTAGCAGGAGTGATTATTAATCTTGTATGATTTGCTACTTTTTTGCCCTTTAAAATACTTGCCGCAATTCTTAAATCGCTAAGTCTCCCGTTTGTACAGCTTCCTATGAAGACTTGGTCAATTTTTATATCATCTTTTACTGCTTGCGAAAGCGGCTTTCCGTTTGACGGAAGAAACGGATAGGCGATTACAGGCTCTAGTTCTGAGACATCGATATTTAAAACTTCACAATATTTTGCATCGCTGTCTGAATAGAAATATTTTGGCTCTCTAGCTAGTTTTTTGTCTTTAAAAAACTCTTTTGTTATGCTATCCGCTGCAATTATGCCGTTTTTTGCACCGGCTTCTATTGCCATGTTGCAAAGACTAAATCTATCATCCATAGAAAGTGAATTTATGGTATCGCCCGTAAACTCAAGAGCTTTATAAAGCGCTCCGCTTACGCCTATTTGTCTTATTACTTCAAGAATCAGATCTTTTCCTGTTACATTCTCGTTCGGCTTCCCGCTAAAAACCACTTTGATGGTTTCTGGGACTTTAAACCAGTTTTTGCCTGTAATCATTGCATATGCAAGGTCTGTACTTCCCATGCCTGTAGCAAAAGCCCCAAGCGCTCCGTGCGTACAAGTGTGTGAATCGGCACCGATTATCACATCACCTGAAACAACAAGCCCTTTTTCAGGTAAAAGAGCGTGTTCTATTCCCATGTCTTTTTCATCAAAAAAGTTTTTTAGATTGTGTTCATATGCAAATTCACGGCTTATTTTTGCCTGATTTGCACTTGCTATATCCTTTGCCGGAATAAAGTGGTCTAATACGATAGAAAAACCATCCGGATTTGCCAGTTTTTTTGCTTTGCTCTCTTTAAAAGCTTTTATAGATATTGGAGTTGTAATATCATTGCCGATTGTCATATCGACAGTGCATTTTACGATATCGCCCGCATACACAGGCTTGCCTGCATGATCAGAAAATATTTTTTCTGTTATTGTTTGTCCCATTGTTAACTATCCTAGAAAAATTATTAATATGAGATAGTCTAACATAAGAAAACTGATGTAATGACGCTTGTTTAAAGGGTTTTTTGGCTAAAAGCTATTAAAACCGCCAAAGCCAAAAGAAAATTGAGCGAAATGTGGATTTTGGTAACCAAAATGTAAGCTTTTTGTCTGCAAAATAGAGATGTCCATCTTTGAGTTAATCCCTTGGGGGCACACTGTAGCACAATCGCCGCAAAGTATGCAATCCCATACGCCGTTTGATTGAATAGCATCGATTTTTGATTTTTCGTCACTCTCTCTTTTGTCAAGTGCATATCTTAGGGTTTTTGTAAGAATAAACGGTCCTAGGAATTCTTGATTTACTTTTGTAACAGGGCATATGCTATAGCAGCTTGCGCACTCAATACAGCTGGCTTGAAGTGTTATTTTTTTCATATCGTCTTGATTTAAAAGAGTCTTTTGGTTTTTTGGTGT
>JAUPLZ010000380.1 GCA_030836705.1 Campylobacterota bacterium | reverse complement strand
TAAAAATACCACCATTAGTACGCAAGTAAATGCTCTTATAAGAAATGCGGAAATTGAAGAAACAATATATAAAGACGGTTTATGCCAAGTTGAAATGGAAGTAAAACTTGACGGCAGACGCTGGTATAGAGTATTATCAGGCTATTAAAATAATCTTCTTGTGAGGGAGTTTATCCCTTGCTCTTTTAATCTAAAAATCTCAAAAAATCTTTTCCCCTTAAAAGGGGAAAATCATATTAGCAAGAGTATGTTGTTTTAAATTCAAAAGCTGTTGGTCTAGCTTCGTCTGGCCAAACTTGTGTTTCAAATTTATAATCTTTATACGCTCTGATAAAATCATCAGTCATTACAGGTTTTAAGAATTCGTTATCTCTTAGTAAAGACTCCAATGAAGCTCTTAAAGTGTGCGGCATTTGAGGTATGCCTTTTTCTCTAATTTCATCAAGTGTCAATTCGTATAAATCTTCATCCATTGGACCCACAGGCAAAGTCTTGTTTTTAATACCGTCAAGTCCTGCCATAAGCATAGCAGTAAAGCAAAGATAAGGATTTGATGTAGAGTCAGGGAATCTCATCTCGATTCTTGTAGACTTTTCGTTTGAACCGTACGGTATACGACAGCTAGCTGATCTGTTTTGGCAAGAGTAAGCCAATATAGAAGGAGCTTCAAAACCTGGGATTAGTCTCTTGTAAGAGTTTGTAGACGGGTTTGTGAATGCAGCAACTGCTCTAGCGTGTTTTAGTATCCCGCCGATGTAATGAAGTGCTGTTTCGCTAAGGTTTCCGTACTCGCCTTTTTTATAGAAAAGGTTTTTGCCGTCTTTCCAAATTGACTGGTGAACATGCATACCGTTTCCGTTGTCGCCGTATAGCGGCTTTGGCATAAATGTAGCCGTTTTTCCATTTAGGTGAGCTACCATTTTGATAACATATTTTAGTTTTTGTACATTATCAGCAGCCTCTATTAAAGTACCAAATTTTACGCCGATTTCACCCTGACCTTGTGCAACCTCGTGGTGACCGAGTACTACTTCAAGACCTACATCTTCAAGAACCTGCATCATTTCAGCTCTTAAATCAACCATTGTATCAATTGGCATTACCGGAAAATAACCGCCTTTTACTCTTGGTCTGTGACCTGTATTTGCGCTATCTTTAAACTCAACAGGGTCATTCCATTCACCCTCTTCTGTATCAATTTTGTACATTGAACAGTTGATATCATCTCTGATTAAAACGCTATCAAATACGAAAAATTCATTCTCCGGACCAAAATATGCAACATCGCCAACTCCAGCTTCCGCCAAGTGTGCAAGCGCTCTTCTTGCGATACTTCTTGGGCATTTTTCGTACATTTGACCCTTGTATATATCGTAAACTTCGCAAATAACTATTATTGTAGGATCAGCAGTAAAAGGATCCATAAAAGCACTCTCTGCATCAGGTTTTAAAATCATATCCGACTTATTGATAGGCTGCCATGCGTCGATTGAGCTGCCGTCAAAAGGCATACCGTCAGTAAACATATCTTTTGTTACTGCACTCATCATATATGATACATGGTGCCATGTACCTTTAATATCTGTGAATCTAAAATCCACAAATTTTACGCTATGTTCTTTACAAAAATTGAAAAATTCTTCTGTGTTGTTAACAAATTTACCCATAAAATCTCCTGCTTAAAAAATTCAAAAGATTGTATCCAAAAGAAAATAAAACAGCTGATTAAATTTTAATCAGCATCCTCTCTCTTTCTTTAAATATCGCAATTTCTCTATAGCCAGCTTGGTATGCAAGTTTTTGAAGAAAATCCAACTTAAAGCCCACATCTTCCGGTTTGTGAGCATCGCTACCTATGGTTATTGGTATACTCATAGAAAAAGCCATTTCTAAAATCTCTTTGCTTGGGTATTGCTCTTCTATTTTTTTTCTAAGACCCGCCGGATTAAGTTCTATGGTCATATCTGCTTCTTTTATTGCCTCAAGCGTCTTTTTGTAGTGTTTTTTCATATTGATTGTCGGCAGGAATTTAAAAACTTTTATAAGGTCGATATGCCCTACAATATCAAATAATTTGCTATTTGCCATCTCTTGAATTGTTTCAAAGTAGGCAATCCAGATTTCATTTATATCTACTTCGGCGTATTTGCTTATAAATTCTGGATTATCAAACCCCCAGCCATTGAGAAAATGAACAGAGCCTATAAGGTAATCAACATCTTTTTTTAAAATATCCTCATCCATAAAGTTGGGCAAAAAATCCACCTCGTAACCTTTTAGTATGGTTATTTGTGATTTGTACAGTTCTTTTAATCTTTCTATCTCATCTTCGTATATTTTGGTTTGCTCTTTGGTCATTCGGTATCTTGGATCAAAATTCATAGGAGCGTGATCGCTAAAGCCAAAAAATTTGGTTTTATTTGCAATAGCTTGTTTTACATACTCCTCCATTTTTCCGGTTGCATGGTTGCATAAGTATGTGTGATTGTGCAAATCTATTTGCATAATTTTCCTTTAAAAGTTCCTTTTTTTAAATGATATATTATGTTTCTTTAGTCTATAATTGACGGCAGATTTTACAGCGAGCGCTAAAAGGTTGGTTATGACACAAGAAGAGCTTGATTCATTGATGAACGGTGACTTGGAAGATTTGGGTGAAGAGTTTGTAGAAGAAAAGAAAAAAGAGAAAGAACCGGTCGAAGATAATTTAGCCGATATTGATCCTGAAAATTATAGAGTTTCTGCCAATATGCAGTGGCCACCGCCACCGCCTACAAATGATCACAAAGTAGTACATCAGCTTGATGAGGTTACTCACGATTCTGAAGTTAAAGCAAGTGAGATATTTGACATATTAGAGCAAATAAGCGTCGTAACCGAAGAGATTGAATCTTCCGGCAATAGTATAAGAGATGAGATTGATGGCTTAAAACAAACTTTTGAGAAATTAAGCAGAGCATTTCCTAATATTGCTACATTTAAAAACGAGAGCGGAAGATTAGAAAAAATAGGCAATTATGTTAATGATATCGAAGAGAAAGCTCAAGGCATAAACGATAGAACAATAACAGCTATGGATGTTATGCAATACCAAGATATCCATAGACAAAAAATCGAAAGAGTTATAAATGTCATGAGGGCTTTATCAAGATACATGAATCAACTATTTGAAGGTCAGATTGCTGACGATAAGAGAGTTAGCTCTGCTGTTCATCTTCATGGTGATACTAGAGCAGATTTGGTTGATGAAGAGGATATTGAAGCATTGATTGAATCTTTCGGCAAAAAGCTTTAAAGAGTAGAGTTGAAGAAAATAGAGTTACTTTCGCCCGCCGGAAATTTAGAAAAGTTAAAAATCGCACTATCTTACGGCGCAGATGCGGTATACGGTGGAGTGAGCCACTTTTCGCTCCGCCTAAAAAGCGGAAAAGAGTTTGAAGAAGAGAGCTTTAGAGAGGGCATAGAGTACGCCCACTCTCTTAATAAAAAAGTATATGTTACTATAAACGGTTTTCCTTTTACATCACAGCTTAAACTACTAAGAAATCACATAGCAAAAATGAGAGATATGAATCCGGACGGGATTATCGTATCTACTCCCGGAGTTATTAAACTTGCAAGCGAAATAGCTCCAAATATCCCGTTACACTTATCAACTCAAGCTAATGTTCTAAATTATCTTGATGCCGAAGTTTTTTATGATATGGGCGTAAAAAGAATAATAGCCGCAAGAGAGATGAGCTTAAGAGACCTTGAGGAGATAAAAAAGCACATTCCTGAACTTGAGCTTGAGATGTTTGTGCACGGCGCTATGTGTTTTGCTTTTAGTGGTAGATGCCTTATTACATCATTTCAAACCGGACGAGTGGCAAATAGAGGAAGTTGTGCCAATGATTGTAGATTTCCATACAATGTATATGTAGAGAATCCGGAGACGAAAGCCTTAATGCGCATAGAGGAGAGCGAAGAGGGTTCTTATATATTTAATGCAAAAGATTTAAATCTCTCATCTTACATAAAAGATATTATTGAGTGCGGAGTCATCGATAGCGTAAAGATAGAAGGTCGCACAAAGAGTCCTTATTATGCGGGAGTTGTTACTAGAGCTTATAGAATGGCAATAGACGATGTTTATAACGGAAAATTTGATCACAAAAAGTATCAAGCCGAGCTTGATACGACAAAACACAGAGGTTTTTCCGACGGATATATCTTTAATAGACCTCATGAGAGTAATGATACTCAAAATTTAGAAACTTCAATATCTGATGGTACATATGATGTGCTAGCGCTTGTTGATGAGAGCGGTGAATATTTTATGACAAAGGGTAAAATAGACCTAACCACTGTAGCTGAAATAGTAGTTCCTGTCGGATTTGAGATAAATGAATGCGAAAATGAAATAGGCAGAATTTACAATCAAGACAATAGGTTTTTGATAAAGTTTAACAAAATAGTAACACAATCCGAAAAAGAGCTGCTAGAAGTACATTCCGGAAATACAAACCCAATAAAACTTCCGATAAAATTACCTTCTTTTACATTTTTAAGGAGTATTGTATGAGCAAACCGTTTGTTTCAATAATTATGGGTAGTAAAAGTGATTATGATATTATGAAGAGCTGTGCTGAAACTCTTGCAAAATTTGGCGTTCCTTATGAGCTTATTATTTCATCGGCTCATAGAAGTCCGGAGAGAACGAAAGAGTACATAAAAAGCGCAGAAAAAAAAGGCGCGGTTGTGTTTATAGCAGCTGCTGGAATGGCGGCTCATCTTGCGGGCGCACTTGCGGCTACTACGACAAAACCTGTAATAGGTGTGCCGATGGGCGGCGGGGATTTAAGCGGAGTCGATGCTCTTTATTCAACCGTAATGATGCCAGCTGGCATGCCGGTCGGAACTGTGGCAATAGGAAAAGCTGGGGCTGTAAATAGTGCATATCTTGCTATGCAGATAATAGCAATTGCAGATAGCAAACTAGCTTCTAAGCTCATAGAAGACAGAAAAGAAAAAGCGAAAAAAGTAGAAGAGGATTCTAAGTCAATAGAAGTTATTATCTGATGTTATGCGCCAAAACGGACTTGTTCGTTTTGGCAGCAGGGACTAAAGTCCCTCGCAACCCCCTAAAGCTACGAAAAACAAGTTTTTCGAGATTTATAGTAGTTAAAAGATTTGAGAAGGAGTTTTTATGCAGACATGGATAAGTATTGATGAGTTTGCCAAGACAGTGAATAAAAACCTTGCCGAAATAGAGGTGATGTGTGAAAGTAATAAGCTTGTAAGCAAGATTGAAAAAGGCATAAGATATATAGAAGCAGCAAGTGCCACTCAGGTATTAATGACTCCGGCTGTAAAAAATCTTCAAATTGAAAAATCTGATAATAATGCTATCGCTTTTGTAGAAAAAACTATCGGCACTATTTTAAATCTTCATGAAAAAGTTATAGATGCAAAAGATGAAACTCTAGAAGCACTAAGAAGCGAAAACCAGTTTTTAAAAGAGGGGCTTTTGTCCATGCAAGAGTTGTACGAAGAAGATAGAAAAGCTATAGAAGCTCTTACAAGACAGCTAAAGATTGCGCAAGATGAGTTGGAATTCGTAAAAAGAAAATACAAACTTATGTGGGGAAAGGCTATAGAAAACTCTACTAAATAACTCTTGTTGTTTGCTTTTAAAAATAAAAAAATTATAGATACAAAATAAGGAATTTAAGAAATGCATTTTTCAAAAATGTTATTAAAGCTTCAAGAATTTTGGCAAAACGAAGGCTGCACTATAGTTCAGCCATATGATATGCCAGCCGGTGCTGGGACATTCCATCCAGCGACACTTTTAAGAAGCCTTGATTCAAACCCATGGTCTGTAGCATATGTAGCGCCATCAAGAAGACCGACTGACGGCAGATACGGAGATAATCCAAATAGACTTGGAAGTTATTACCAGTTTCAAGTTCTTATTAAACCAAGTCCGCAAAATATTCAAGAGCTTTATCTAAAAAGTTTGGAATTTTTGGGGTTAAATCTAAAAGAACACGATATAAGGTTTGTAGAGGACAATTGGGAGTCTCCGACTCTTGGCGCTTGGGGGCTTGGCTGGGAAGTGTGGCTAGACGGTATGGAAGTTACGCAGTTTACTTACTTTCAACAAGTAGGAACAATAGCCTGTGATCCGGTAGCGGTAGAGATTACAT
Organism: Campylobacterota bacterium; assembly: GCA_030836705.1. Lineage (GTDB taxonomy): Bacteria > Campylobacterota > Campylobacteria > Campylobacterales > SZUA-545 > JAUPLZ01. The sequence goes on along the minus strand of JAUPLZ010000380.1, from coordinate 3,205 downwards.
ACGGCACCGAGAGACTTGCTATGTATTTGCAAAATGTCGATAATGTGTTTCATCTTGATTGGAATGAGACGACAAAATATGCAGATGTTCACTTTGAGGGCGAATATCAGTTTAGTAAATTTAATTTTGAAATAGCAGCTGTTGATGTTCTTTTAAATCAGTTTGAATCGGCATCAAATGAGTGCAAAAGAGCTCTTGAAGCTGGTTTGCCGCTGCCTGCGTATGATCAGTGCATGGCTGCGTCACACGCTTTTAATATGCTTGATGCAAGAAAAGCTATTTCAGTAACCCAAAGAGCCGATTATATTTTAAAAATAAGAGAGCTTGCAAAAGGGTGTGCGACTCTTTATAAAGAGCAAGAGCCATTAAGAAACGAAAGAGTTCAAAGGGCTAAAAAAAGTTGATATTAGGTGAAGTTTTTAATATTTTAAACGAAATTTCACCGTTTGAACTCCAAGAAGAGTGGGATAATTCAGGGCTTATTTTAGGGGCAATGAGCGATGAGGTTAAAAACATCGCTATTGCTCTTGATATTGATGAAGAAATTTTAGACAATATAGCAGAAAATACGCTTATCATTACGCACCATCCGCTTATTTTTAAGAAGCTAAATAGACTTGATTATGATTTATATCCAGCCAAATATATCAAAAAAATGATACAAAAAAATATTTCGCATATTGCTGTGCACACTAGCTTTGATAAAACCCATTTGAATATGTTTGTAGCACAAAGTATTCTAAAATTAAAAAATATTACGCAAAAAGATTTTGTCTGTTTTGGCGAAATCAAAGAGCAGACCTTGGAAGAGTTTGTAGAGTATGTAAAAAAAGAGCTAGGGCTTTTGCAAATAAAATACACAAAGGCAAATAAGACAGTAAAAAGAGTAGCTCTTACAACCGGTTCTGGTGCCTCCATGCTTGAATATATTGATGCAGATTGTTTTTTAACAGGAGATGTGAAATATCACGATGCGATGCTCTCAAATGCGCTTGGTATAAGCGTTGTGGATATTACTCATTATGCCAGTGAGAGGTTTTTTTCGACTATTTTATGTGAAAAGTTGAAACATAATGGGATAAAGGCTATAATTGCAGATTCAAAAGACCCATTTATAATTATGCAGGAGAAAAAATGAATAAGCATTTGGTGCAGCTGATAGAATTAGCTCAAATTGACAGTGATATAGATTCTTTTTTGCCAAGAGAAGAGGCAATCAATGAAAACTTAAATAAAATTTTTGAGCAACAAAAAAAGAATATGTCACAAATTGCAGAGCTTGAAGATGTAATCACTGAAAATAAGATGAAAAAATCAAAAAGCGAAGCACATCTTGCAGAATTAAGCGCGAAATTAGATAGTTTTTCAAAAAAAAGCTCTATGATTAAAAATGAAAAAGAGATGAAATCGCTTCAGCTTGAAGAAGAGATAGCAAAAGAGCAGATAAGCTATGCAAATGAAGAGATAGACAGATACGATAGAATAGAAAAAGCAAAAGAAGCCGAGATAAAAGCCCTTAAAGAAGAAAATGAAAAGCTTTTACAAAAGGCTCAAGAAGCACAAAAAAATACAGAGTTAGAGATTAAAAACCTAGAGATAGAGAAAAAAACAGCGTATGTCAAAAAAGAGAAACTAGTAGGCGAAGTGCCGCAAAAAGTTCTTTCGTTTTACCAAAAAATAAGAAGATGGGCTGGAAACAGTGCTGTTGTGCCTGTTAAGCAGCAAGCTTGTTACGGATGTTTTATAAAAATAAACGACAAAATTTATGCCGATGTAATTAGATCTGAAGAGATTGTAATGTGTCCAAACTGCGGAAGAATTCTTTATATGCCTGACGAAGAGTGATTTTATGAAAAGCGGTATTGTTTTATACTACACTACCGCTTTTTTGATATATATCATCTCCTTACCGTTTCTTTTTTTTCTTTTATTTAAATCAAAATTCAAACACTCCGTTCCTGCTAGGTTTTTTTTAAAAAACAATCCCCCGTTTAAAGAGTCTGGAATTTGGTTTCATGCTTGCTCTTTGGGTGAAGCAAAATCACTCTCTCCGATTATCGAAGAGCTAAAAAATGAAAAAATAAACATTTCTGTTATTACGCAGACCGGATATGAAGAAGCAAAAAAACTTCAAGCCGATGTTAGATACCTTCCTTATGAGATATTTATTCCGTTTTGGATTAAAAAAAATAAAGCACTTATTATCCTAGAAGCCGAGCTTTGGTACTTGCCTTTGGTTCTTAGCAAAAAACAAGGCGCAAAGACTGTACTCTTAAACGCAAGAATGAGTGACAGGTCGTTTAAAAGATATCTTAAAATGAAGTGGTTTTACTCCATGATTTTTAAAAACATAGATATTGTTTTCGCACAAAGCCAAACAGATAGAAATAGACTCTTAGAGCTTGGCGCAGGGCATGTTGAGGTGATTGGAAATATTAAAATGTTTCAAAAAATCACATGTAAAAATAAGTTCAAAAAACCGGATGAGCTGATTATCACCGCCGCAAGTACTCATGAAGGCGAAGAAGAGCTTATAATAGACGCATTTTTTGAATATGGCAATGGAAAGCTGATAGTAGTGCCAAGGCACCCCGAGAGGTTTGAGAAAGTTTATAAACTGATACAGCAAAAAGCAAAAAAATCGAACAAGAGTTTTCATAGATTCTCGCAAAGAGAGGATTTTGACAGCGATATAGTTCTTGTGGATAAAATGGGTGAGCTTATAGAGATTTTTGCAATAACCGATGTCGTTATTTTGGGCGGTTCTTTTGTGCCGGTGGGCGGGCATAATCCTTTGGAGCCTGAAAAGTTTGGATGCAAGCTTATTACCGGACATCATATTTTTAATCAAAATGCGATTTTTTCCGGACTTGAAAATGTAATTTTTTCAGACAATGACAAGATAACTGATAGCTTAAAAAAAGCCGAAAACATGGACGGTGTAAAGATAAAACATATGCCAAACATAGAGCATATAACGCAAAAATTAAAAGAACAAATCATTTAAGGGATGGCTATGGATTTGATTGTTTTGAGTTTGTTGGTTTTTGTCGTTTTGTTTTTGGTTGCGCAGTTTGTGCTTTTGAAAAAACCAATGCCAATCGATAATACGCAATTGGTCGAAGAGTTAAAAACTCAAGTGCAAAAACTTGAAAATGAGCTAAAAACTCAAGGTGATTTGCTTTCAACACACAAAGAATCAACG
>JAUPLZ010000379.1 GCA_030836705.1 Campylobacterota bacterium | reverse complement strand
GGAAGAGTTGCTATTTTTAGCTTTATAGCAAGCCATGCCGTTCCTGCAATTCCAATAACCTTTCCAATAACAAGCCCTGCAATAATCCCAAAAGAAACAGGCTCTGTAATAGCCTCGCCGATAGATGTAAAATCAATAGCTATTCCGGCATTCGCGAGTGCAAAAAGAGGGATAACCAATAAACTCACAGGCAGATGAAGCGAATGTTCAAGTCTAGCAGAAGGAGAGCCTACGGCATCTATTCTATCTTTTATATTTTGCAATATTGCTTTTTGTTTTTCATGTATTACATGCTCTTTAGAAATTGGATATTTATCATAATCTTTAAGTAGTTTTTTTGCATGTTCCGTAAAAGAAGCAGGCTCGTATTTTGGTTTTGAAGGTATTGCCATAGCGGCAATTACTCCTGCGATAGTAGCATGCACCCCTGATTCAAGCATAAAAAACCACATAAACATACCGACAATAAAATACGGCAAAACGGCATGAATTCCAAATCTATTAAACGAAATCATTACCAAAAATGCCACAAGCGCCAATCCAAGCCAAAAAAGACTAATATCGCTTGTATAAAAAAGAGCTATAACTACAACAGCACCCAAATCATCCACGATTGCAAGCGCAACTAAAAATGTCACAAGAGAGGTTGAAACTCTATTTCTTAAAAGCACAAGCGCACTAATCGCAAAAGCAATATCAGTTGCCATCGGTATTCCCCAGCCGTTTGCTCCCTCAGTGCCGCTATTTATGCTCAAATATATAAGAGCAGGTGCGATCATACCGCCGATTGCGGATAAGATTGGCAAAATAGCAACTTTTATACTTGATAGCTCGCCTACTGAAATCTCTCTTTTTATCTCTAACCCGATAATAAAGAAAAATATAGCCATAAGCCCATCGTTTATCCAGTGATGAATCGAGTGAGAGAGCTTAAATGTACCTATTTCAATATTTATGTATGTGTGAAAAAAGTGCGCATAGACTTCAGCTAGCGGTGAATTAGCTAGCAAAAGAGCCACGATTGTCATACCCATCAAGATTAGACCTGTAGTAGTTTGGGCGTGTATAAAGTGTTCAAAGGGGGTGGCGATTTTATTAAACGCCTTCTCCCATGGTGCATAAATCTTCATAAAATCATCTCCAGCTTAATTTATATATTCACACAAATTATAGCGAATGACTTTTAAGTGAATTTTTGGCTATTTCACGCTAGAGATAAACTGACCGTCTTTGAAATCAAACATCACGCTGCCGCCCGCTAAAAGCTCATCTTTTAGGATAAGCTCCGCAAGTTCGTCTTCAATCACATCATATATTGCTCTTTTTAGCGGTCTTGCTCCGTATGCAGGGTCATATCCTATCTTGCCGAGCTCTTTTTTTGCACTATCCGTTAATTCTATAGTTATATTTTTCTCAACAAGTTTTGCTCTTATTTCATTTACGAAATTATCCACAATTGCCGTGATTTGCTCCAATCCAAGCGGATTAAACACCACAACATCATCAAGCCTGTTTAGAAACTCCGGTCTAAAATAGCTTTTAAGCTGACTCCAAACCTTTTCATCTCTCTCTTTTTTATCAATGCTTTCCATTATGTCTTTTGAGCCGATGTTTGATGTAAGAATAACTATCGTATTTTTAAAATCAACAGTCACTCCTTTGTTATCGGTAAGCCTTCCGTCATCAAGCACTTGAAGAAGAATATTAAAAACATCAGGATGTGCTTTTTCTATCTCGTCAAAAAGTATTACGCTATAAGGTTTTCTTCTTACAGCCTCTGTTAATTGACCGCCCTCTTCATATCCGACATATCCGGGTGCCGCACCGACAAGGCGAGAAACGGAAAATTTTTCCATATATTCGCTCATATCAAATCTAATAAGCGCTTTTTCTGTATCAAAAAGAAATCTAGCAAGCGATTTTGCCGTCTCTGTTTTTCCAACTCCAGTCGGTCCCAAAAACAAAAAACTTCCTATTGGTTTTTTGATGTCAGAAAGCCCGGCTTTGTTTCTTTTTATAGTTTTTGCAACCGCACTTAGCGCCTCGTGCTGACCTATAACCTCTTTTTTCATAACATCTTCGACATGAAGGACTTTGTTTTTTTCACTTTGAAGCATTTTGGATACAGGAATATTTGTCCATTTTGAGATAATCTCGGCTATAGCCTCTTCATCAACGCTATTTTTAAGAAGCGTACCCTCCTCTTGCATTTTTTCCCATTTTGCATTTAGCTCTTGTAGTTTTTTATTAAGCTCCGGAATCCTTCCATACTCAATCTCTGCTGCTTTGTTGTACTCTGAATTTCTTTTTGCGTTTTCCGCATCTCTTTTTGCTTCGTCGATATCTACTTTGATTTTTGCTATATCTTCAAAAACTTTTTTTTCATTCTCAAATCTCGCTTGTAAACTATTCTTTTTTTCGCTGTTGTTCGCTAGCTCTTTTTCAAGCTCTTGAAGCCTTGTTTTATTTTTTTCGCTCTTTTCCATCGCAAGAGCCTCTTTTTCGACTTTTAGGCGGGAAATCTCTCTTTTTACCATGTCAAGCTCTGCCGGTTCTGATTCTATTTGTATTTTTAGCTCACTCGCCGCTTCATCTATCAAATCTATCGCCTTATCAGGCAAAAATCTATCAGTTATATATCTATCGCTTAATTTTACAGAACTTACAAGCGCGCTATCTTGGATGGTTATATTGTGAAACGCCTCAAGCCTCTCTTTTAGACCTCTCATAATAGACAATGCCTCTGAAATTGAAGGCTCATCAACGGTTACAGGCTGAAATCTTCTTTGCATAGCGGCATCTTTTTCAAAATACTTTCTATACTCTTTTAGAGTTGTTGCCCCTATTGTTCTAAGCTCTCCCCTTGCAAGCGCTGGTTTTAGAAGATTTGCCGCATCCATACTTCCTTCGCTGGCTCCGGCACCGATAATTGTATGAATTTCATCTATAAAAAGAATAATATTTTTATCTTTTTTAACCTCTTCGACGACGGCTTTTAATCTCTCCTCAAATTCTCCTCTGTATTTTGCGCCGGCTATAAGCTGACCCATATCAAGGGTTATAACTCTTTTATTTTGCAAAGATAACGGCACATCGTGATTTACTATTCTTTGAGCCAACCCTTCCACAATAGCAGTTTTACCAACTCCTGGCTCGCCTAAAAGGATTGGATTGTTTTTGCTTTTTCTAAGCAAAATCTGCATAGTTCTTTTTACCTCTTCATCTCTTCCTATAACTGGATCCAATTGACCATTTTTTGCTTTTTCCGTAAGATCAACACCGTATTTCAAAAGAGCCTCAAGCGTATCATCTGCGCTTTTTGAATCTATCTTTTTGCTGCCCCTTATGGCTTCTAGTGTTTTTTTGAACTCTTTAATATCAAGATACTTGGAAAGTATTTCATTAAGAGGCTTTTCGCTTGCGTTTGCTATCAGCCAAGAATCAACAGAAACATAACTATCTCCGTTTTTTGATGCTTCCGCCTCTGCTTTTTGAAGTGATTCTATAAAATTTTTTGATACTTTTATGTTTTCTTTTGTTACGGAAGAGACTTTTGGCAGACTATTTGCACTACTTTTTATCTCAAGCTCCAAAGCCGCCTTGTCTATATTCATTTTGTTTAGCGCTTGATTGAATATTGATTGCGTATTTGCAATCAAACTCCACAAAAAATGTATCGGCTGCACCTCTTGATTTTTGTTATACAAGGCAAGAGAAACAGCAGAATCAACTCCCTCACTCATTTGATTTGTTAATTTTTCAAAAATTTGCATTCAAAACCCCTTTTTTACAATCCTTTATTAAGGCTGTATTATATACCTTTAGTCACTTTTTGTCAAGTTTGTTAAATAATTTTAGTCATCTATTAAAAAAACAACAAATCGATTGATTGTTTATTTAGAATATTTGAAGTAGAATATCTAAAAAAATTTAACATAAAAAGCGAGTTATCAATTATGAAAAAAAGCAGTGTGGTTTTACTTAGTTTTTTTACATCTTTAGCTATGTTTGTAATAGCAGCCAACACTACTCTTGAAGCAAAGGATGATTCCGATGAAAAGATAACAAGATTAGAGGCTCTTAAAAAATTCTCAACAATTGTAAATACGGTTGAGTCAAACTATGTAGATGAGCTAGAAGCGGAAGAGATTATAAAAAAAGCGATGAACGGGCTTTTAACAAACCTTGACGCACATTCAAGCTATCTTGACAAAAAACAGTACAAAGAGATGTCCATACAAACAAAAGGCGAATTTGGAGGACTTGGAATTACAGTAGGCATGAGAGACGGTGCGATTACCGTAATCGCACCAATAGAAGGCACTCCGGCAGATAAAGCAGGTATAGAAGCCGGCGATATTATTTTAAAAATCGACGAAAAATCAACAATAGGCATGACGCTCGATGAAGCGGTTTCTATTATGCGCGGCAAACCTAATACGGATATAACACTTACAATAGTAAGAAAAGAAGAAAAAAAGCCGCTTTCAATAAAAATTACAAGAGATATTATAAAAATTGAATCAGTCTATACAAAACTTTACAAAAACGACATACTCTATGTAAGAATTACAAATTTTGATAAAAATGTAGAATCTTCAATAAGAGAAGCTATAAACAAACATGAAAAAAATATGAAGGGAATTATCCTTGATCTTAGAAATAATCCGGGCGGACTTTTAGATCAAGCTATTAAAACTGTAGACCTTTTTATTGACAAAGGGGTTATTGTTTCACAAAAAGGAAGAAATGAATCTGAAAATATAGAATTCAAAGCCTCTACTCCGGGGACATTTAAAAACTATCCGATAGTCATTCTTGTAAACGGCGGAAGTGCTAGTGCCAGTGAAATAGTAAGCGGCTCATTGCAAGATCACAAAAGAGCTGTTGTAGTTGGCGAAAATACATTTGGAAAAGGCAGTGTGCAAGCAATACTTCCGATTTCAGACGGCGAAGCGATAAGACTAACGGTAGCTAGATATTATCTGCCTAGCGGAAGAACTATTCAAGCTGTCGGAGTTACTCCTGATATATATATAAAACAGGCAAAAATAGAAGAGGTAGAAGAAGGGTTTGACATAAAAGAATCTCAGCTCAAAAAACACCTTGAAGCCGAGCTTGAAAAAATAGATGGTAACGGAAAAGAAGAAAAAAAGAAAAAAGAGATAAAAAACGAATTAAGTGAAAAAGAGATACTCCAAGAAGAGATTGTAAAATCAGATTATCAACTAAGAAATGCTCTTGGAATATTAAGAGCTTTAATAATTCTAAAATAAACAAAGGAAAAAGCTAATGCAAAAACAGGAATTGCTTTATGAAGGAAAAGCAAAAAAATTATACAAAACCAACGATAGCGACAAGTTAATTTCGGTTTTTTAAGATGATTTGACTGCTTTTAATGCCGAAAAAAAAGGCTCAGAGTCCGGCAAGGGTGCCCTAAACTGCAAAATAAGCACCCAGCTTTTTAATCTTCTTGAAAAAAACGGAATAAAAACACATCTTATAAAAACATTGAACGATACAGAACAGCTAATAAAAAAAGTTCAAATAATTCCGATTGAAGTTGTTGTAAGAAATACAGCTACGGGCAGCTTAACAAAAAGACTAGGTATAAAAGACGGCACCATTCTTCCATTTACCCTTGTTGAGTTTTATTACAAAGATGATGCACTTGGAGATCCTCTTATCAACGACGAACATGCGCTTATGATGAATATTGCAAAAGAAGACCAACTTGAGCAGTTAAGAAAACTTGGCAGACAAATAAACAGCATACTAAAACCTTTTTTTGAAAAAGCAGGACTTAATCTTATAGATTTTAAGCTCGAATTTGGTCTTGACAAAGACGGTACGGTGCTTTTGGCTGACGAAATAAGTCCTGATAGTTGTAGATTTTGGGATATTGCAACAGGCGACAAGATGGATAAAGATAGATTTAGACAAAATCTTGGTAATGTAAAAGTTGCTTATGAAGAGGTTTTAAAGAGAATTCTAGGGGGAATGAATTGAAAGTAAAAGTAAATGTGTATTTAAAAAATGGAATATTAGATCCACAAGGAAAAGCAGTACATCACGCTCTTGAAGCACTTGATTTTAAAAAAGTAAAAGAAGTTAGAATAGGCAAGCAGATTATTCTTGATATTGATGTTGACTCTGAAGAGAGTGCAAAAGTAGAGGCTACAAATAT
>JAUPLZ010000378.1 GCA_030836705.1 Campylobacterota bacterium | reverse complement strand
TCTAATTTGTTGCCATGCCAATTCGATTCATCATGCATAAGAAGATAAAGCTTAACAGCGCTTGGAATATAAATATACTTATCCGGCTTTCCTTTTATAAATCTAACACCTTTTGGTGATATAAACGGTTTGTCACCCTTAAATTCTAGTTTTATCATGACTTTTTCCTTATCATAGAGAGCATATTATGGTAATATATCAAAAAATTATTGAAAAAGATACTTTTATGGAACTAATTAAAAAGAGTGATTATTTTATAAACAGAGAGCTTTCTTGGCTTAGATTTAATACAAGAGTTTTAGAGGAATCTCAAAACAAAAGGCACCCTATTTTAGAAAGATTAAAATTTTTAGCTATTTACGGCACAAATTTGGATGAGTTTTATATGGTTAGAGTAGCCGGTCTTAAGGAGATGTTTAAAGCTCGCTACAATACAAATTCACCGGACGGCTTAACCACAAAAGAGCAGCTTGCAAAAATTCGTGCTTATATTCATGAAGAGTTAGTATCTGTTCAATCGATTTATAATTCTTTAACAAAAGAACTTCAAGCAGAGGGAATTGTTTTTAAAAGCTACAAAAAACTATCTTCTGATGAAATGAAAAAAGCCGATGATTTTTTTATCTCATACTTATATCCGGTAATAATTCCAATAGCAGTAAATGCCACACATCCATTCCCTCATTTTAATAATCTTAGTTTCGCCGTTGCAGTCAAACTAAAAGAAGAAGATACCGGCAGAACAAGATTTGGCTTAGTAAGAATACCTAGAGTTTTGCCTCGTTATTTTGAGGTAGATGGTGTTTTTGTACCAATAGAAACTATCGTTGAGGCTCATTTAAAAGATATTTTTCCAGGGTTTATCGCAGAAAGCTACACAGAATTTAGAGTCACAAGAAACGCTGATATAGTAATAGAAGAAGAGGAAGCCGATGATTTTATGGATGTTCTTGAAGAGAGCATAAGGCTAAGAAGAAAAGGTGAAATAGTCAGGCTTGAAACAAAAGAAAACGCAGACATGGAGCTTCTTGATTTTATTATTGCCCATTTAAATGTCGATAGAGACGATGTTTATTTTCAAAATACGCCGATAAATTTTGCTACGCTATGGCAAATAGTATCAAATACAAACTATACTCACTTGCTCTACAAGCCGTATACGCCAAAAACTTTAGCGCCGTTTCACGGTAGAAAAACCATAATAAAAAGCATAGAAAACTCAGACTCCATTTTGTTTTTGCCGTATGAAAGCTTTGATCCGGTTGTAAGATTTATAAAAGAGTCCGCCGAAGATCCGGATGTACTGGCAATAAAAATGACCCTATATAGAGTCGGGAAAAATTCACCGATAGTTACATCCTTAATAGATGCCGCAAAAGAAGGCAAGCAAGTGACGGCAATAGTCGAGCTAAAAGCTCGCTTTGATGAAGAAAACAATCTAAAATGGGCAAAAAAACTAGAAGATGCCGGTGCCCATGTTATTTACGGGATTTCAGGATTAAAAATACATGCAAAAGCCGCTCTTGTAGTAAAGCAAACGCCAAGCGGAATCAAGCAATATGCGCATATTTCCACAGGCAACTACAATTCCGCTACATCAAAAATTTACACAGATTTAAGCTTTTTTACAGCTGATCAAAGGATAGCTGCCGATTTAACAAAATTCTTCCACCACATAACCGGTTTTTCAAAAAAAGCTCAACTCAATACTCTATGGATGTCGCCGACTCAAATTAAGCCTAAGATTTTAAGCCTAATAGAAGCCGAAGCACAGAAGAAAGAAGAGGGCGAAATAATAGCCAAAATGAACTCTTTGGTTGACGAAGATGTTATTGAGGCATTATATAAAGCATCGATAGCAGGCGTAAAAATATCTCTTATCATAAGAGGAATTTGCTGCCTAAAGCCTAGAATCGAAGGAGTGAGCAAGAATATAAGGGTAATTTCCATAGTAGGAAAATATCTTGAGCATTCAAGGATATTTTATTTCAAAAATTCAACGCCGCAAATTTATTTTTCAAGCGCAGACTGGATGCCTAGAAATCTTACAAAAAGAATAGAGCTTCTTACTCCGGTTTATGATAGTGAAATAGCAGACTCTATTCATGAACTACTAAAGACACAGCTAAACGACAATGTTCAAGCAAGAGAATTAAATCCTGATGAAAGCTACACAAGAGTTAAAAATCATCTTCCAAAAACAGATAGTCAGTTATTAATGGAAAAAATGATTACTATTGCAAACGATAATGCCATAAAAGAGAAAAAATCAACGGCAAAAATTCAACCAAAAGTTTTAAAGGCGCAGCAATGATAATGAAGTATTTAAATTTCTACCCAAAAATTGCAGAAAATGTTTTTATAGCACCAAGTGCGGATGTAATTGGAAGATGTGAAATCGGCAAAGATTCCTCTATTTGGTTTCAAACAGCAATTAGAGCCGATGTCCACTATATAAAAATAGGTGAAAGAACAAGCATACAAGACGGCAGCATGGTACATGTAACCCATTATAAAAAAGATGATATGAGTGACGGGTATCCTACAATAATAGGCAATGATGTTACAGTGGGTCACAAAGTAATGCTTCACGGATGCACAATAGAAGATGCTTGTCTAATCGGGATGAGTGCTACAATACTAGACGGCGCAGTAATAGGAAAAGAGTCCATAGTGGGTGCCGGAGCGCTTGTGACAAAAAATAAAATATTTCCGCCAAGAAGTTTGATAATGGGAAGTCCGGCAAAAGCAATAAGAGAGCTTACAGATGAAGAGGTGCAAGAGCTTTATGCCTCTTCAAAAAGATATGTAAAATTTAAAAATGATTACATCTAAAAAACTCATTAAGTACATTTTCAGTATCATTCCATCTTAAAAACGGAGCAACAAATAATATGGTAAAGCGTGTCCTTGTAAAATTTTCAGGCGAAGCATTAGCTACCGACGAGGGCTTTGGGATAGATACTACTATTTTAAAATTCATCTCTTCGGAGATAAAAGAACTAGTCGAAAACGGTGTTGAAGTAGGCATAGTAATAGGCGGTGGAAATTTCATAAGAGGCGTTACTGCCGCAAAAGACGGTCTTATAAAAAGAACTTCAGGTGATTATATGGGGATGCTAGCCACAGTCATAAACGGCGTAGCAGTTCAAGAGGCATTGGAGCATATAGGCTTAAATGTAAGAATGATGAGTGCTCTTCATATAAAAGAGGTTGCAGAACCATTTATAGTAAGAAGAGCGACGAGACACCTTGAAAAAGGCAGAGTTGTTATTTTTGCCGGCGGAACCGGAAATCCATTTTTTACAACAGATACGGCAGCTACTCTAAGAGCGATAGAGATAGGCGCTCAAATGATAATAAAAGCTACGAAAGTAGATGGCGTATACGATAAAGATCCGCACAAATATCCGGATGCCGTAAAACTTCCGGAATTAACATATGACGATGCTTTAAAAGATAATATTGCCGTTATGGATGACACAGCTATTGCTCTTGCAAAAGACAATGCAATACCAATCGTTGTTTGCGATATGGGTGCAAAAGGGACTCTTGCAAAAATAATAAAAGGCGACAGAACACACTGTTCTATCGTAAAAAACAAATAAGAGGATAATATGCGTTTAGAACAACTTACAGCAGATGCTTTAAAAAATGTAGATAACAATAGATATTTACTTACTGCGGCGGTTTCAAAAAGAGTAACACAGCTATTAAACGGAGATAAGAGCCGTCTAGGAAGAGATGTATCAAAAGAAGAGCCTACAAATGTAGCAATAGAAGAGATTGCAAAGGGACTTATAAAAGTTTCTTTGGACTAATAAAATGCTGACTCTGCTAGATCAACTAGCCAATGCAAAAACTACCGAGCAAGCTATCTTTTTGCTCGGTCAGCATTATAAAATCACCGATAAAATCAAAAACTCTATAGAGTTCGCCACAAAAGCTCATGAAGGGCAAACAAGAAAGAGCGGCGAACCTTATGTTGTCCACCCGATACTCGTATCCGCAATAGTTGCCGCTATCGGCGGTGATGAGACTATGATAATTGCTTCAATTCTCCATGATGTAGTAGAAGACACGCCAAGAACGCTTGAAGAGGTGCAGTTTTTTTTTGATAGCGATGTAGCATCATTAGTAGACGGTCT
>JAUPLZ010000377.1 GCA_030836705.1 Campylobacterota bacterium | reverse complement strand
TCCAAAGAATACAAGAAGGGGGTCTTTATGGATAAGTATGTATCAGCACTACTGCTTTTGTGCATTTTTGCACCTATGCTTAATTGAGCATAGCCAAGGGGGTTTACCCTTTGGCCCCCTTAGTATTTTCCCCAGCACTTTCTAGTTTCTCCAAGCTCTCTTTTAATAGCTTTTTCACCTCTTCAACTTCAAATCCCTGCATAATGATTTTATAAAGATTGGGCTTGTCTCTACGCCAGTTTCGTATAGTGACAGTTGTAATTCCTAAATATCCTGCCATATCGCGTTGTGTCATCCAAAAAGCCTTAGTTTTATAGAAAAATTAACGCAAAACGTCTAACCTATCAACTGAAAGTATATTTTCCTTTTTTTGCCAATAAAGATAAATATTTAACCCTTTTTCGGATAATATAGAAAAATATTTTCTATATTTCTTAAAAAAGAGCAAAATAAATGAGTAGTCCCACGGAAAAAAAAGTTTTAAACAAAAATTTACATAGCGCTAAAAAAGGTAAAAATGATGAATTTTATACTCAACTGACAGATATAGAAAAAGAGTTGCGTCATTACAAGGAGCATTTTAAAAATAAAGTTGTTTTCTGTAACTGTGACGATCCAAGAATGAGCAATTTCTTTCATTACTTCTCCTACAATTTTGAAAATTTAGGACTGAAAAAGCTTATTACAACGTGCTACAAAAACCAAAGTAGAGATTTATTCAGCGATAATGAATCTGAAAAAGCAATATGGCTGGAATATACGGGTGATAAAAACGGCGATAAAGTACCAAACCCTGAAGAAATCGGAATTCATCCATTAAATGGCGATGGTGATTTTCGCAGTGAAGAGAGTATTGAGCTTTTGAAGCAAGCGGACATTATAGTAACCAATCCCCCCTTTTCATTATTCAGGGAGTATGTTGCTCAACTTGTAGAGTATGATAAAAAATTTATCATAGTCGGGCATCAAAATGCCATAACATACAAAGAAATTTTCAAGCTAATAAAAGATAATAAACTTTGGCTAGGATATGGTTTTCATAGAAATATGGCACATTTTGTCAATAAACATTATGTTGATTACGCTTCTGATGTCGATCATAAGGAAGGAATGATTAGAGTTTCTGGCGTTGTCTGGTATACGAATATAGATACTAAAAAACGTCACGAAGACCTAATGCTATATAAAACATATTACGGAAATGAAAGTGAATACCCAAAATACGATAATTATGATGCAATCAATGTCGATAAAACTAAAGAGATACCAATGGACTATGAAGGTGTAATCGGTGTGCCCATAACTTTTATTGATAAATATAATCCTGAACAATTTGAAATATTAGGAGCGGAAACATTTGAAAATATTGAAGTTAGACCAGATGTTTTTCAAAAACCCACACACAAACTTTCTAATAGCGAAAGATTAGTTTATAAAAGAATTTGGATAAGGAACAAAAAACTATGAACATAGAACTCAAAGAGATAAGTATACGAGAACTCACAAACGGTTATAGCGACAACGAAGAAGACGGAGTTGTCGGGTTTGGCGGTAAATTCGACATAAGACCACCGTATCAGCGAGAGTTTGTTTACAAAGATAAACAACGAGAAGCGGTAATCGATACCGTTATCAAGGGTTTTCCGCTCAATGTGATGTATTGGGCACACAAAGAGGATGGAAACTATGAGGTGATAGATGGACAGCAAAGAACTATATCTATCAGTCAATATATTAATGGTGATTTTGCCTATATGATGCGATATTTTCACAACTTGCAAAATGATGAACGAGAACAGATTTTAGATTATAAGCTGATGGTGTATTTTTGTAGTGGAACCGATAGCGAAAAATTAGAGTGGTTTAAAACGATTAACATTGCAGGAGAAGAGCTTAGTGAGCAAGAGTTACGAAATGCAGTGTATAGCGGCTCTTGGGTAACCGAAGCAAAAAAGTATTTTAGTAAAAATGGTTGTGTGGCATACAGTATGGCAAATCAATATATGAGTGGCACAGTCAATCGTCAAGATTATTTAGAGACGGCTATTAATTGGATTTCAAAACGAGATAGAACTACCATAGAAAACTATATGGCAAGCCATCAGCATGATACCAACGCCAGTGAATTATGGTTGTATTTTAAAAGTGTTATCGATTGGGTAGGTGTAGTATTCCCAAAATATCGTAAAGAGATGAAGGGGATAGAATGGGGAATTTTGTACAATGAGTACAAAGATGATAAAAGCTTAGACCCTAAAACATTAGAAGCCAAAATATCAGCATTGATGCAAGATGAGGATGTCGGTAGTAAAAAAGGGGTATATGAATATCTGCTGACAGGCAAGGAAAAACATCTCAATATCCGAGCATTTAATGATAATCAAAAAAGAGAGGCATACGAAAAACAAAACGGTATTTGTGTTAAATGCAAAGATCATTTTGAACTAAGCCAAATGGAAGCCGATCATGCAACCCCTTGGCATGAGGGTGGAAAAACGGATGCTCAAAATTGCCAAATGCTATGCAGAGAATGTAACAGAAGAAAATCGGGGAAGTAAAAAAATCAATCTTTCTTCAAAACCTTCTCCTCATACACCTTCAATCCCCCAAGCAGCCAAAGAGTTGCTTTTTGGGTAAATAGATCACTTTTTAGTGTTGCTTCTTTTGCTTTGTTTCCTGATAGATCGGCAATCGCGCGACTGAGTTCATCGGCGCTGGCGAGTTTGTTCTCAAAACGTCCTCGTGTGAGGTTGGCGTATTCTTGAGCTGCTTTGACTTCCAGTTTGGTACTTTGAAGCATGCTCTCTATCGTGCTTAGTGTCTCATACGTGTTGTCTATTTCCATCGTGATTTTATTTTTATAATCTTCATAGGCTAGCTGTGCGGAGAGTTTTTGCGCTTGTGCGGCTTGTATGGCATGGGAATCGGACAACCCATTAAAGAGATTCCATGATGCGGTTGCCCCTGCGTAGCTTTTGTTGGCGTTGCTGTA
>JAUPLZ010000376.1 GCA_030836705.1 Campylobacterota bacterium | reverse complement strand
TAGCAAAGATTATATTGAAAATAAGGCAAATCAGTATTTTACTGTAAGAAATAGATTTTTAAGTGATGATACAAACATAGATGTGCTTGAAGTTTTTGTAAATGAAAATGGCTTGATATTTATTTTTGATATTGATTATTTAGTAGAAAATGTTACATTGTAAATTTTGTAAAAAAGGAGATTTATGTTTGAAATAGTAAGCGGTAGAATTAAGCCTAAAAAAGAGCCGTGTTTTGGTAAAAAACCTTATGCTGGTAAAGATAAAAATAGAACCGGTAAAAAGTCTGTTACTGTTACGGCTGCACGGATCAAGCCAAAGTTTGATGGTAGCAATGAGGTTAAAATTACTTTAGAGGATAGAGAGTATCTTAAGTGGTTAAAAGAGTTCGCTGTATATTCTTGCTTTGTTTGTGGGGGTTTTAATGGTATAGAGTGGCACCACATTAAAGAGGTTAGCAGCGATGTTAAAAACCATAGGCGGTTAATCCCGCTTTGTGGCGTTGAGCATCACAGGCTGGGGCAGGAGTTGTCGGCACACGGCACGCCTAAAAAATGGAGAGAGACTTATAGCATGGAAGCTCAAAATGCGGTGGCGGATAAGATATACGAAGATTATCTTGCTCAAAAGTCATAGTAGGGTATCCCACCAGTTTTTTGGTGGTAGCGGTATCGGCTAAAATTTATAGAAAAGGAAATGTATGCAGATTATTAAAAAGAGTAAAAAAGAGCCATTGAAAATATCTACTTTAGCTATTAGAGTGGACTATGACTTTGATAAAAAGTGGAAAGAGTTTGCAAAAGAAAACAAGATAAATACCTCTTTGACTATTAGGGCTTATCTTGAAAAAATTATGAAAAAAGGTGTTTAAAATGGGAAAAACATATAGAGAGTTAAAAAATAAAATTGCACAGCTTAGAGCTGAAAATAGTTTTTTGACTTCTAAAATTGAAAAAGTTATTTTAGAAAATGGCAGAGTTAAAAGAGAGTTGCAAGTTAGTAATGCTCGTATAGTTGAGTTGGCGCAGGAGATAGAGCTTTTGAAAAAAAGCACAAGACCTAAATATAAACAGCTTCCTTTCATTATGTTATGATATTTTTGATATAAAAATGCTAGAGAAAGGGTTATTTTATGCTGTGACGGATTCAAAAGGAAGAAAAATTTTTCACATTCCATCTATATGTTTTAATTCTTGTATTTACAAAGAAGTTTCTATTTATGAAGCCATACCCGAGCTAGTTCCTAATGGTATGAGATATGATAAAGAGAGTGATAGTTTAATCAAAAAGGATTTGAAATGAAAAAGATTATTGTTTTAGTTGTATTTAGTGTTTCGTTGTTCGCTGGTGCTGATATGTGTTTATACTACCATAATCTTATTTCTGCTTCTCAACAAAAAGCCCATTTAGCTCTTGAGCGTAAAGATATTGATTATGCTGAGGCGTATTTTTCTGAGGTTGTTAGAAACACTGAGGCTGCGATAGTGGAGTGTGCTGGCATTATTCCTGCTAACCAGATGCAGAACTTGCATACTGTGAGAAAGACTTATTCCACGAAGTGAGCGAAAAGTCGTAGTAGCCCCTGCCACCATTTTTTCGTAGTAGGGGTATCCACCAATTTTTTGGTTTTGAAAATAGTTTTTTGACTTTCTAGTTTGAAAACTATTTTTGGCTTTTTTGTGTTATACTTTTGCTGATGTATTTGGGGTTACCAAGCCACTCTTGGTTATCATCTTTTGATGGTAACCATCTCTAAATGCTGTCTTGGCAGAAAAAATTATAAGTCTGCTGGTGGCTATATATGGAAATATAAGATATTGTAAATATTTATCTCCTCCTGTGTTTCTTTTGGTGTTGGAGAAGAAATAGCGGCGATTTTTGCTTTTTTTTTGTTTTTGGGTAGTTCTCTACCCAAACTTCTCTGCGCTTACACGTATTTTATCTTTTGCTACTGTTATTCCATCTTTATATATTATTTCTACAATTATCGTGAGGCTAAAAAATAGCCTCAATCAAGCATTAAGTTTTTGTAACATCATCAATTAATATCAATGTTTCCAAAATATGAGTAGTTATTATCCCAAAAAATTCTCTTTGTATATCATAAATATACTGACCTGCTATCGCAAAGTCTGTTGCTAGTGGGCGAAACTCTACGACACCATTTAGTGCATCTGTGATAGTACCTGCTATTTGATAAGCAGCATCAGTGCCATTTTTGTTTTTATAACTAAGCTTAATTACTGAGCCTGTTAAATCTATCGCTACGCCATTTACTTTCAAAGTAACAACTATAGGATAGTTGTCTCCTCTAACTCTTGTGATTTTCATTTTAAATCTCCATTATTTTTATATCTGCACTTATTTCGTCTAAACTGACACTAGCCTCAAAGGTTTCACTTTTTATGTCAAAACTTATACTTTGTAAAACTATATTTGCATCAAATACCGTTTGCTCAACATTTGTACTAAACTCTTGAATTGGTACATAATTTAAAGTTCCTCCAGTGATGGTACTTATCAACTCTAGTGCTGTTCCACTAACTAAAGAGCTTTTAGATACCAGCCACTCTCCTACTGTCATGGTAATTCCTTACTCCATACTGCATCTGCTATCTCTGAAAGCCCTGATGGTGTAAGAGCATCAATGACAACAATAGTCATAGCGCTAAAATTTTGTATATCAACTATTCCCCTTATAAAGATAGTCCCTGCTGTGCAAGTAGAATCTAATATAACAGTTGCGCCACTTGCCACATCTATACACATTGTGTTCAATAGATCGGTGCTATTTAGAATCTTAATAGGACCAGCCCAGTTTCTAAATGCGATATGTAAATCTGCCCCCGTCATATCTACTGTTGGTAAATCAGTTGTCCCTAGACCTACACATCCACTGTAGCAATCTATAAAATACGATGTAGTGTTGCTAATAAAAGATATATTCTGAGACATAAGTACATTTTCCATAAAGCCATAGAAGTTGCTTATGTTTCTGATACTGCAGTGTTTAACATAGGTGTATCCGTCCAAAATTGAATCTGTTAATATTAAATCTTGAAATTGGCAGCCGGCTACATTAGCACCAGCTTCAACAACAAGAAATGTAGATATAGTATTTTCGCCTCTGAACACTAATTCAGGAACAACAGCATCACTCCCTAATATAAGTTCTCCGTGTACAACAAATACTTCAATACCCAAAGAATTTGCAATGGTTATAGCGTCTTTAATGTTATTTGAAGGCGTTGAATGAGTACCGATACCAACTGCAGTACCAGCTACTCCACCCTCAACATCAATAGCAACTATTCCAGCATACGCGGCACGGATAACGATACTAAAATCAATTTCGCTTCCAAGTGTTGACCCAACCATAAACCCATCGGCTCTCATTGTAGCAGTTGCTTCTAAATCTGATGATATATCAATTACGGCGTTGCCATTGGCGTTTACAAATAGATTAACTGTTGTACTCGTTGCTGATGCACTACCACTTGAGCCAAAGATACCAACCATATCTGCATTAATAGTTAAGAGTACATCTGAGCTACCTACCCCGCTTACGGCACCTACCACTTCGCCATTTACGGTTGATAGTGTTACTATGCCCCCTATGCCATTCAAAACAGACACAACGCCAGCGCTTACCGTTGCCAAAACCGTAACACTTCCATCTAGTTGAGCTGTTGCAAAAATAAGTCCATTTATTGTTGCTATTGAATATACATCGCCCGATAACCCAACTGTTCCAGAGAGTGTAGCAAGTGAAGTAGCGACCGTTAAGTCGCTTGCATTATTCCCATTGGCTAATACATCGGAAATGTTGAATATTGATGAGCTAATACCCCCCGCTTTCATAGGAATATAAAAAGCTTTGCCCCCGTATCCGTTTGGAAGAGACGACTTGTTGTCAAAGCTATCAAAACCTATCATAGAAATAGAAGGATTTAACCAATTAGTGTTATTTATTACACCGCCCGTTTGAGTTAGCGGCAGTTTGTTAAATAAGTTTCCGCTTCCTAATAACATAGTTATCCGTTAGCTGTTTCAATATAGCCGACTAATGGCGTATTTACTACTGTCGCTGCCGCTGTAAAGAAGAGCATATTTAAGTTAGCACCGTCATAAATACGAGGTAGTGAGGGTAACTGTGTCATAAGATTGCGTTCCGCCATAACACCTGCCGTAGTTAACGGTAGAGATGTTAACGGTTTACAAAGAACTAACGCCATTGAGCCTGATGTCATCGTTGCTGATAATTGAATAGATTGAATACTACGAATCCCTGTATCTCCTGTAGCAAGCGGGAGGAATGGAAAATATTTACCAGCTGATGGGTCCGAGTGTACAATATGCCCTTGCACAGCCGTTGTAACTGCCGATACTGTAATTGGCATTGTTTTCCCAGCTACGCCAGCTTGATTGGTATATGTGATTGTGATAGTCGGAGTACCCGCACCCATAGTGCCCACTGCTACGATATAGGCTCTAACACCTGCACCATCTGTGTATCTCGGAATAGACAATGTGTTGATTAGCGTCTGAGATGTAGTTATCGTATTGGTAGTTAACGGATAGTATCCTAAAACATCAACTAAATTCATAATAGATGGTACTGATGTAGCAACGGTACTCATTAACCCTATATTTACTAAGTGTTTAGTATCTGTTGATACATCTCCACCGTGCCAAATTCCTTTACCGGCAATGTCACTTAATGGTACGAATGTTAAGTTTGTCCCAGCGTATAAGTTCTGAATAGGATTGCCGTTCGATAGTGATAAATCATAACAACGACCGGCAGTGAAAGCCACTCCGGTTAGTTTATTGAAATCTTGTCGCCAAAACTTACCGTTTGTTGTAACTTCACTAATGAAGTCATCCATAGATGCAAATCCCATGTTAGTCCTTTATATTGGGGTCGATGGTATTTACTACCACGCCCATTGATTCGTATGCTTCTTTTAAAGCTTCATTGTATGTATATACCAATGTTGCGTCCTCTTTTATATTATCTATATCCGACATAGATGGAGTTATGTAAAAACCATCTAAAAACTTAACACGATGTGCTGAATAAATATATGTCATTTAAATACCTTAATAAACAAATTCAAGCTGTGCTTGTAGATTGACAGTAACAGCTGATACACTTTTAAAGATGAAGCTTAAATATGCATCTTTATGTACCATAGGCATTGTCATTGTCTGACTAAAAAAGTCTTTTTCTATTGGTGCTGTAATATCAGATACCGCTATGGTTGCAAGTGAATTTACGAATACCAAAGAGTAGATACCACCGATACCAGTGCTAAAAGTAAACCCCTCGATAGAACGCACTCCTGAGTCGCCTTGCTGTAGTTGCAGAAAATTGCTTCTTGAATGTATTTGTGTGCCAACTGTAGCCGTACCATCCACAAAGGTAACCCCAGTCCTACCGCTTACTCCATCGCTATTGGTGTAGTTTAAAGTAGCATTACCGTTTAGGGTTCCGCTACCCTGAGATATAAGCATTACTTGTATATTTTTGCCGTCCGTATATCGTGGCAGCGGGGTTGTGACAAACACTTGCTCATCAGTGCTATCGCCATCTATAAATGGGATGTAGCTTACATAGTCACATATTGTTAATGAGCCTAAACTCCCAGCTGTAAAGTTGATAGTAGCTTTGTGTAAAAATGAGTTTATAGACGGATGGAATATACCCTCTTTACTAACCAGCGATGTTTGCTCAAGTGGTGTACTTGCATAATAGTTAGCAATTGGGATTCCGGCTCCATAACTCATATCAGTTAAAAATGTGGCATTAGTTAAGCGTAGTTTTCGATAAGGAGATATCATATATCTACCTTTGTCGTATGCTTCTAATACCTCACTATATGTTTTCAATATCAATCCAAGTTAATAGAAACTGAACCGATTGAAAACTGTGGCTGAATACCATTAGAGATTGCCAAAGGACTATTTAATGTCCCGCTATAAAGAATCTGCCCTGCTGTTGCAAGAGTACATACAGCAAAATGCGTGATTGTATTAGTTCCACCTGTACATTGTGGAAACTGCACTAAATTAGCATTAGTAAATGTTGAACCGCCATCCGTCCACGATGTAGCTTTAGCCATCAATACACGAGCGTAACCTGTAAAAGTTGCTTCGTCCGTAAACACTCCTGATTCGGTTGGGTCTGCTGTAAATAGTGCAAGGTACACATTCGCCCCAACTCTCCATAGTGGGTCGGTTCCAATTAAACTCATCTTGAGAATATCATTCTCGGTTGTATTTGACATTGACATTTAGAATCCTTTGTTTTATGTTGTATGCTTTTGCTATTATACCTAATTCTTTATATTTATTGATTTAAGTCATAGTGTTTATGTTTAGATAGTGCTAAGATTATGGAAGTTTTAGTAAAAAAAGGATAAAACATCTCTAATCCTTTTTACTTCACTCTTTGACAAACAGTACATTCCTTTACAACTCAACATCAACTCATTAAGTCTTTTGACTATATCGTCCATTTTTAGTCCTTTAAGTTAACTTATACCAACCCGAAAAGGACGAACAAAACGGGCTGATATAAACTAACTCCCATATTATACCGTATTTTTGATTTTAAACTCCATATATTTTTCAATTATTTCAACACTTTGCTTAAACCCAACCGCAAATGCGACATAATACCCTGCCTCTCTCAACTGTTCGTGTCTATTGTTTTGCATTTCTAAATGTTCATTCTTTTTGAGCGTTCCGTCTTTTTTGAACGGCGTCGAATCATCTGCTTTTAGCTCTAAGTACAAACCACCGTATCCACCCCTACATACCGCAATAAAAAGGTCTGGATAACCTTTGCTAAACCTGCCGTGCAATGCCTTATTTCTGTTTGCTTGAAATATCGAGAGAGGCATATCCGCCACTAAGTCAAAGCGATATATAACTTTTGGATACTTCACTTGCAAAAACTTTGCTACATTTAAAGCGGTTATTTGCTCTTTTTTCATATTACCCTACCCTTTACCCTAATTTTTGGTTTTCGTGCGAATTTGAGTGGTTTTTGTTTAAATTTTGGCTATTTCTATTTAACAATGCAGATACATTCTTGCTTATGGGTGCAATTTGAGCTGTGTCATATTTTTTTATCATTGCATCTTTGATAATTTTTTCAATCCGCTCAACGACTAAGCCTGAGTTGTCGTAAAATCTCATATCTATCAAAAAAGAACCATATCCCAGCTCTCCTAACACATAGAGTTCTTGCTTTGTGTACGCATTTGAGCCATCTACTTTTTTGAGCTTTGTATAATCCAGCCCCTCAAAAAATGCTCTATCGTTTGGTATTCTGCTTCTGTTGTCGGTGCAGTAGTCTAGCATATATGCGCTTTCGGCATAGAACTTATCGTACATAGCTTTGGCTTGTTCTCTTGTGCCAACAAGTAAGTTTTCAACCGCTTCGGTCTTGAATTGTCTTGCGACTTTTGCAACTCTGTCTATCGGTTTTAAAAAGCCGTGCTCACCGGATAACGCTTTGAAAAACTCTATGTACTTACTCTCTGGTATTTCGTCGATATAGCTTTCAATTTCAGCGTCTATAAACACACCGCCGTCAATGCCGAGCTTTTGCTTTATCTCTTGGATTAGTTTTGTTTTCATTCTGCATACCCTTGTTGTTTTAAAATCTCTAATGCACTCATACCCGTATGCTCTTTTATGGCTTTGTATTTATCATTATCGGTTAGCTTTTGGTTTAAGTAGCTCTCAAACTTTGTGCCGTATAGTGTTTCAGGTCTTAGAAACTTTTGCATATCCGTGTTGTTCCATTCAGAATATTTGACTATATGCACTTTTTTAAAGTCTTCTAAGGTAAAGCCGTCCTTTAATCTTGCTTTTATTAGCTTAACCGTTGATTCGGTTGTTGGCTTATAGGCTTTTCCAAGTGTTTGATTTAGATGAGAAATGACATCGCTATATATATTCTCTACTATACTAACCTCTCCTATCCTATCCTTACCTATACTAGGCGTACAATTTGTATCCAAAATGTATACATCATTTAAAGCGTATGCGCTATTGTCGTTAATTACGAGCTTTGAGCGCTCCTTTGTGTGAGTTGAGGACTTAAATCTATCGTTTTGTATGTAGTTATGTATCCGCCAGTGCTTTATTACTACAACCCCGCTTTCAAATCCTATAATAAATTTTTTAGCTAATAGTATTTTTACATCGTCATCCCCTGCACCAACTGTTCTTTGCACCCTTTTGTGACTATTAACAAAGCCCTCATCATCAGCCTCTAGTAATAGATGGAAGTATAAGTTTTGAGTTGAAGATGGCATATCTAAAAATGCATCGCTATGTATAATTTTTTTACTCATCATTCTACGCTCTGCCATTTTGCACCTCATCAAGCAATTTATTTGTAAAGTACATTTGACCTTTACCTGTAACAATTCGCTCTACGGTTGTTTTTCCGATGCTATATTTTGTTGCCAACTTTCTAAATGAGGTTTTTATTGATATGTATTCATTATAAACTTTTTTTGACAATTCTTCTGTAACCACTATTCTTTTTTGGTTTCCAATATTGCCTATTTGTTTTAGTCTTTCGTATGATTGTGTTTTTATAACATCAAAAGAATGTTTAGTGTTTTCAGAGTGTGTAGCCCATTCCAAATTAGTGTGTCTGTTGTCATTCTTTATCCCATTGATATGGTTTACAGTATGTTTATTGTACGGATTATCAATAAAAGCAATTGCAACCAGCCTATGCACTAAATAAGCCTTGCTTGCACCATCTTTTTGAAGCCTAATTTCCACATATCCATTTTTTTTGATTTGCCTTGCTAGCCACATACCTTTATGTTTAAATCCTTCCCTTGTTTTAGGATAAGACCATATATTTCCATCATCTGTTACTGCATAAACTTTCTCAAACCCTGATATATCTCTCATATAGCCTAGAATTTTTTTACCTTGTGTTTTTTCGATTTTGATTAAATCGGTCATTTTTACCTAGACAAAATTAAATTTAAGGGGAAGCTATTTGGAAGTGTCCAGTTTCCGATGCTTCATATTCCCTTAATTCAGTGAGTAGCATCGAGGTACTGGACGAACCTTTGAATACTCACTTAATTAAAAGAATGGTTGAGTTAGCAGTCTATTAAACCGCACCCTCAACGAAATTATAGCATAAAATTTACATATCTTTAGCCATATCCGCTAAATGTTGAGCGTATATCTTTTCAAGCTTTTTATAAAACTCGCCTCTCCAGTCTTTTGCTTTACTCCAGTTTGCCGCTGTTGGCTTTGGTATTCCAAAAAATACAGCGATTTGGCTTTCTTTCTTGTTTATATTCCTAATTGCTACTTTTTTTGTTTGATTATTTTGGCTTAGAGCTATTAATCTCTGCTCTTGTCTTTTCTTTGCTCTTTCTTTTCTTTTTATATGCCCTGATATGTCTTCTTTTTCTGAAGTTCCTAGTTCGTGTTTGATATGTCTTGTTTTTTCTCCTGTTTTTAAAAATAAATCTCTCGCTATTGCTGCTTCTTTTTTTGTTAAAAAGCTTTCTCTGTAGAGTAGTTTTCTGTTTTGCTTAGTGCCTTTACTTACATCAACTACAAAGCAGTTAGAATGTCTTTCGTGGATATATAAATCATCCTTGTTTCTGTTTGAGTTTCTTTCTTGATTAAGTATATTCTCGTGCATTGTTATCCATCTGCAGTTGTCAGGGCAATAATTTTTTGTGGCATCAATTCTATCAAGTGTTAGATTTTCTTTGAAACCATTATTTAAAGCCCACTTATAAAAAACAGTAAAATCATTTTTCCATTCATTATATACTCCAATGCCCTTCTCTCCATAATACATATACCCTATATCGTTTTCATTGTGACATCTTGAAACCATAGCTTGCCATCTACTGTATATTGCAGTTTTACTCATTCCGTGTTTTGTTGTCCCCACTATTACCCCTTATCTGTAAATTTTACTATATCTTGATTCATTTCTAAAATCATATTCTTTTCTAAAATTTTATATATAGTATGTTTATATCCATCTTCTTTTGACCAGTTTAGCATCGTTTGGTATGGAAATCCATATTTTTTAGATAGTTCTGCTGGTGGAATAAGTATATTTTTTTGTTTCATTTTAACTCCTGTTTTAATATTAATAAAATTGTAGCATTATTTTATAATAAAAGTCAAGCTTTAAACATTATTTGCTTTATTTAATAATTCAATTATTATTTAAGCTAGAATTTATATGTTTTATTTTATAATTGTTCCATCGGTTCACAAAAACCATAGGCGAGAGCCTTTAGCGAGTAGCTATAAATGACCTCACTTTTGTGGTGGAACTAAGGGGTTGGCGCACCAAATAACGCCTAAAGAAAAACTTTTTAATGTGATGTATAGTGGCGGAAAAAAGACGCGTAACTATATTCTAAGATAGGTTTCGGGAGCGAATCAACGCGTGCAACAAACGGCAGTCTAATAGGCTTAGTCGAGGAGGATTTTTAGTAGTCCATTTGTCATTATTGACAAACCCCCTTATGTGAAAATGCTCGGAGTCCATAGGTGAAAGTCCTATGGCTATACATCACTCAGAGAGTTTATACTTTTTGATACAGCTATGGTGTTCCAGACGCACGATTGAAAAATCATATAGTTGTACAAAAAAGTTCCTATGCCGTACTCACCAAATGGAGAGCGAAACTTGCAAGTTGGCATAGGACAAAAAGACTTCATAAAGCTAACGAATGTTAGTTTTTAAAGTTTTTTATAAAAGGATGGATATGGAAAAATACGAGTACGACCTTAACAAGTTTGAGGAGAAACAAGAGAAGATAAGAATTAGTTTTGGGCTGTTGGTTGATAAGCTCGATGGGGATTTCGTTCAGTTAAGAAATATGATTGAAAAAATTATGAATCAATCGGCTAACTATGACGGATACGACTATAGAGAGGATATAAAAATTCTAATAGAGGATATGTTATGATTTATAAAAAAATAAATGATGTTATGAAGAAAGTAGGCTTTGTAACAAAAGATACTACGGTAGGATTTGGTAACAACTCTTATAAGGCGGTCTCGCACGACAAAGTTACGGAAATTGTAAGACCGTTTTTTGCAGATGCCGGAATAATGATAGTACCGAGGCAAACGGCAAAAGGAATATCAATAGACGGCAAAACCTCTAAAGGTAACGATAAAATAAGATTTGAGGCTCTATACGATATTGATTTTATAGACTGTGAAGATGAGAGCAAACTTACGGTTACTATTGAAGCTCACGCAGAGGGCAGTGATGATAAGTGCGCGGGTAAGGCTTTGTCTTATGCGGTAAAAAATGCGATACTAAAAGTGCTTATGCTTGAGACAGGCGAAAATGATGAGGAGGGCGTTAAAAACACTATCGACATCAAACAAACTGGAATGTTAGCGCAGCTAATAGCAGATACAGGAACAGATATTAAAAAGTTTTGTGAAGCTTATAAAATAAACACGGTTGCAGAGCTTCCGAGTGGATACTTCACTCAAGCATTACATCAGCTCCAAGCAAAAAAGAAAAAAGGAAATGTTGATGAAATTAAAGACAATTCAAACTAATCTTGAAACCGCCAAGGCATCAGAGATACCCGCTATTTTAGATAAAAAGGCGGAAACGGTCGGAGCGAATGGAACTGCCGATTATGTGTTTAGAGCTATTGACAATCTCGATAGTGCAAAAGACCGAATAAATAGCGCCATAAAAGAACTTCAATCGCTTAAAAAAGATTTGGATAGTCAAGAAGACATAATCAAGGAAGCGGCGGCTAAATGGTTACAAGACAATGGCATTGATAAGCTCAACGGAGATATTATATCTTCTATATCGGTTTACGATAAAAAAGAGAGTATCGAAGTTGTTGTAATGGACGAGGAGGCGGTTATAAATGCAGGATATTTTAAAATGGTTATTGACAAGACCGCCTTAAAAGAAGCACTACTTAATGATATGGCGGTCGAGGGTGCGAAACTTGAAGTAACATATAATCAGCCGAGTTTAAAAGTAAACAAAAGAAGAAATAAGCAAGATGAAAATCACGCTTAAAAAGATAGGGGATGTCGCAGTCCCTTATGACGATGATGAACTTCAAAAATGGCAAAAGTTTAGCGATGCCGTATATGAAGTTGAGATGAAAAATAAAGATAGCAGAACGACCGCCCAGAATAGAGCTATGCACTTATGGTGCAAACAAGTTGCTGATATACTTAATAAAAACAGTTTGTATATGCACGGCATATTTGGAAATAAGATAGAATGGAGTATGGAACTTGTAAAAACTCAAATTATCAAAGCTACGATAAAAAAGGTTTTTGACATAGACAGCACAACTAAGTTGAAGCGTAAAGAGATAGACGAGATGATAGATTTCGTTACTATTGCTTTTGCTTCCAAAGGGGTGGAAATACCACCGTTTCCAAGCCGTGAGCTTTGGGAAAAATAAAAGGAAATTAAATGTATAATCAAATAACACTATTAGGCAATTTAACAAAAGACGGTGAGTTGAAATACACTTCAGGCGGTACGGCTATTTATAGCAATAGCATTGCAACATCTCATAAATATACAAGCAATAATGAGAAAAAAGAAGAGACTTGTTTTGTGGATTTAACAGCTATGGGTAAGCAAGGCGAAATATGTAATCAGTATTTGCGCAAAGGCTCAAAGGTTTTAATTGTCGGGCGGCTAAAATTAGATAGTTGGACTAGTCAAGACGGGCAAAAGCACTCAAAACATAGCGTAATGGTTGAATCTATGAAGATGTTAGATAGTAAGCAAGACGGACAATCAAACAACAGTCAAACAAATCAAGCACCGCAACAAGGCGGTTACGGGCAAAATCAGAATCAAAATACACAAAGTAATCAAGCAAATCACACGGCTTACAGAGAGCCACAAAGACAAACGCCTAGTAAAGACTCTTTGCCGGAGATTGATATTGATGAAGATAGTATCCCCTTTTAAAATGGATATTGACATATTAAATCCTTTTTAGTATAATTATATAAAAAAGGGGTTTTTATGGAAAAGGAATGTTTTAAGTGCAATACAATAAAGCCGTTATCCGAATTTTATAAGCATAAACAAATGAGCGATGGTCATCTCAATAAGTGTAAAGATTGCACAAAACTAGACACATTTGGAAGAACAGAATCTGAAATTGAGAAAAGAAAGTATAGAGATAGAAATAGGAAAAACAAGGAAGAGCGAACTCTAAAAAACAAAGAAAGAATAGAAAGTTGCCCAAAAAAGAAACAGCGGTATAATGAGCTTCGAAATGAATGGGCTAAAAAAAATAAGCATAAAAGAAATGCTCACTTAAGAGTCGCAAGAGCAGTTATGAATGGAACAATAATTCGTGAGTATATTTGCTCGAAATGTAATTCCGACATAAAGGTTGAAGCACATCATGAAGATTACTCAAAACCACTCGAAGTTATATGGCTATGTAGTAAGTGTCATCATCAAAGACATGTTGAAATAAGAGAGTTTTTAAGAAGCTTCAAAAATTGATTTGTGTCAACGACTTTAATTTCCAATCGTGCTAAAATTTTCATACAAGAGAGGTTAATCCCTCTCTAGTTCTTTGACTTATCAAAATCTTTTATACAGCACATAGAAATCTTTAAGATGTGTAATCTGTGTGTTGCCAGAGGGTTATTAGTTGCCGAGAGGCTAATTGTACGCTTTTGCAAAACATTCGGAAATAAATTATAGTATTTCTCACTTGTTCACTGCTTGTTTTTGCTTTGCAAGGGCGTTTTAAAGTTTATAAAGTCGCACTTACTCCTTCGTGCGGCTCTATAAGCTTTAAGCTTTAAAAAGGATGGATAAAATGAAACTAACTAAACACACGCTAAAGCTAATCAAAGCCATAATTGCTATTAAGCCAGATATGACAGTTGGAGAGTTTGCAAGGATAGTAAAATGACAGATGAGTTGAGAGAAGAGAAGATGCACAGCATCAAAGATGAATATCGCTATGAGTTAGCGATGAGAAGAGATTTAGAAGTTTTTACTCAACATATGATAGACACATATAGAGAGTATTTTAAAGATTTG
>JAUPLZ010000375.1 GCA_030836705.1 Campylobacterota bacterium | reverse complement strand
GCGTAAATATATTAGCACATAAACAGGCATATGAAAGTTTTCAAATTTTTGATTTTTTAGATATACTGAAAGCATAAAATCTCTTTTAAAAATGAATAAGCAAAACAAGCAAAACAGAGTTTTATTTTTAAATTCTACCTCTAAAATTATCACCACTATTTTGAGCAAGTTTTACAAGCCTTTTTAGTTATCCGTTTTTTACATCTTATCAATATCCACAAGATAGAAATAAAACATCTTTCCAAAGTGCTCTTTGGCATGTATAAAATCTTTTTCCATATCCTCTTTTTGAAGTGAGGATATATAAACAAAATACTCTTTTGAAACTCCGCCTACAATACCACTCATATGCATATCCGCTACATCTCTGTTTGGCATAATGTCCGAAATCACCTTATCTAGCTCAAATGTACTTATCATGATAACCATCCTTTTGTGCGAGTTTCTTTTATGATTTAATTATGCCATGTAATGGAATAAATTCTATGAAATATTTCAATTTGCCATATAAGTTGTACCGTAAAAAGAGAATCGCTATAATTTTTAAAAATAAGGAGATAGCATGTTTGGAGAATTTGATAAATATGAACGCATGGTGAAGTCAGCCCTAATGAGAGGTGGCATAAAAGAGGAGCTTATCGATTTAGTTTCTGTCATGACAGCAGATGATTCGTTTGTAGTTGTTGCCTATACAAATGACGGCACTGATTATAAAACAGTAAAATGGACTATGCCGCTTGTTGATGGAAATAGCGATATCACTTCTAATGATGGTAGAGTTATCTCTGCTAAGGAAGAGAGAGACGAAGACTCCAGAAGATACTGTGAGAGCTTTTTGGCAGATTTACAATCTGCAATTACAAAATAAGCAAATTAATCTTCAATCTAAGAAAAGAAGCTGAGATGGATAATATAAAAGTTTTTGTGTATGGCACATTAAAGCGCGGATTTTACAATAATGTCTATCTTAAGCACTCTACATTCATCGGTATGGCTCTCACAAAGTACAAATACCCCATGGTGGGTCTTGAAGAAGAGTTTCCATATCTCATTAATGATAAAAATCATGGCAAACATGTCAAAGGGGAACTGTTTGAGATTGATGATATTACACTTAAAATACTCGATATTTTAGAAGATTATCCTCATCTATACACAAGAGAGACAATAGAGTTGGTTATAGATGGCAAAGAGATAGAAGCAATAACTTATTTTGCTACAGATGAGATTAAGTATCAATCGTTGGAGTTTCTTGAAGAGTTTGTAAAGTAGCTGGTATCGCAATAGCCTAAAAAGCTATAGAACTCTATCTCATAATAGTAATGAGTGAAAGCAATACCAGATAGAATTTTACCATATTTGGCAAGTGCTTTGTCAAGCACACAGATTAAAACAAGGATGAAAAAAATGAGCAAAGTTACACTTGAGCAGCTAGAGTCTATATTGGAGGACATGGTACCGGATGAAGAGAGCGCTGAGGCATTTGGAGTTTCCTATGCATTGCTGGACCAAAGCAGCCGTTTAAAAATTAGTTGTGTAAAGATTCAAGATTATGAGGAAGTTATTTTCACAGGTATTGCCGAAAGGTTTTGCAAGATGTTTTATTTTTATCAATGTTAGCCAAGGAGCCCTCAGTTTAGGAAAAAGTTTAATCTTATGATTTTTAAAAAATAATTAAATAAGCATTAGCCAAAATATGTCCATTTGTTTTCCTACAATGTTATGAGATTTTTTAACACAAAAGTACATAAACCAAAAAAGCGGAGCCTAGTATGAAAAAATTAGTAATTGGATTGATGTTGGCATCAAGTGTGGTTTTCGGCAATCAAGTTGAAGATGGCCAAAAGATGTATCATTTAGGGATGAAGTATTACCATGGAGATGGTGTAGAGGTTGACTATAAAAAGGCATATGAGCATTTTGAAAAAGCTGCAAAACAAGGAGAGGCTGAATCTCAATTTACTCTTGGTGCTATGTATGCAATTGGTATCGGGGTTGCTAAGGATGAAAAGATGGCAATAGAGTGGTACGAAAAAGCTGCACTTCAAAACAATCTCAAAGCACAGTACAACTTAGCAAAGCTCTACTCTGATCCTACAAGTCCATTCAAAGAGTATCAAAAAGCCAAAGAGTGGTATGAAAAAGCAGCTAATCAAGGCTATGCAAGTGCTCAAGACAATCTTGCTTCTTTGTATCAAAATAAAGATGCAGGAATGCTTGATGAGAAGAAAGCATTTGAGTGGTTTGAAAAAGCTGCTAATGCAGGTCTTGCCAATGCGCAAGCAAATCTTGCTACGATGTACTATAACGGCACAGGAGCAAAAAAAGATCTCAAAAAGTGTTTTGAGTGGAGTGAAAAAGCAGCACTTCAAAACGATATTAAAGCACAATACAATCTTGCTATTTTGTACCGAGATGGACAAGGTGTTGCTCAAGATTATAAAAAGGCGATATTCTGGCTAGAAAAAGCTATAGCTGTCAGTAAATCACAACTAAAAGAGCTTGAAAGTTCCGCTAACAGATATATAAAGCCATTAAGAGAAGAGAGCATAGAGAAAATTAATGAAAACTATGCACTTGCTCTACATGCTTATGCCGCTATGATTTATAAAGCTAGAGGCACGCAAAAGAATGACGAAAAAGCCGTAGAATTTTTCAAAAAAGCTATTGCACTGAATCATAAGCCTTCAGAGTGCTACATCGTTTATCCGCTTGTTGAGCTTGGCAGAATAAATGAAGCAAAAGCGTATGCGACAAAAGGAGCTGACAACGGGATCGAGCTCTGTAAAGATGTCGTTAAGGAATTTAAACTAAAGTAGAAATAGTTTTGCTACAAGAGAATCTTGCAGCCATTGTCTGCAAGCTCTTGAAGCCACTC
>JAUPLZ010000374.1 GCA_030836705.1 Campylobacterota bacterium | reverse complement strand
ATTGTGCTATCAATGCCATAATATTTAATAGGACTGTTGATATTTTTGCAATTTAGTTGGTATAATTTATTATGAAAACTGAAAATCAAAAAAGAACTAGATCTAAATTAACATGGTTAGAATTTTTTACTGAAGTTAAAGAGTTCTACGAGCTTAATGGCTGTCTGCCCGCAAAAAATCTCACCGATGCTCATGAAAACAATTTGCATAGTTGGTGTAAAAACCAAAAGCATCTTTTTAAAAATAATGAGCTTTCTTCTGATAGAGTTGCTTTACTTTTAGGTGTCTCATCCGAGATTTTTAAAGACAGGCGCGCTTCCTCATGGGATAATAGTTTTAAAGCGTTCAAGAGCTTTTTTCAAGAGAATAGAGCTTTGCCGACTACGCTGTCTGAGAATCCTCTTGAAAAAAAGCTTGCGGGTTGGGCGCAAACTCAAAAGCTTGTTAAGAAAGACGGTAAGATGGATTTAGAGCGGGAAAAACTTTTATTGGAGTTTTTGCCGACTTTTTTTCAGGAGAATCGTGGTCATGGATATAGTGATGACGAATGGGCAGAGAATTTTGGTGAATTTAAAAAGTTTTTTGAATTAAATAACCGCTTGCCGTCCAAATATTCAACCAATAAAGACAATAAAGAGGAGTCTCTTGCTAATTGGGTTGGTACCCAAAGATTAAATTATCGAAATAAAAATATTTTGCCTGAACGGGAAAAACTTCTGCTTGAGGTTTATCCCAATTTCTTTGTCGTTCGAGAGACTAAGCGACGATATTGTGTATCAAAGCGACGAAATAAACCGAAGTTTTAAGATTGTTTTTATTATAAACCTATTATAATTTAGATAGATTTTATATAAAAGGTTGAGATTAATGGCAAATAGAGGAGATTTTCATCTTATTAATAAAGGGTTTTCCGGTAAGCCTACTCGTGATAGATTTTTAATAAATCATACTGCAAATGCGGAATACTTGCAAGCGATTCTGAAGACGGTTGCTTTTAATTCGCCGATTCCGGCGATTAATCAGATTATTAAAATAGAGCCTTCTTGGCTTGAAGTTGATAACAGTGATGTTTACGGAGGATTTGAGGTTACCCTTAATTTAATTGATAAAACAATTAATATTACGAATAGTGACGCGGCTGCGTATGATTACAAAAAAGGTGATTATTTTGAGTTTAGCGGGAAGATTGATGCGTTTCTTGCTTTAGACTTGGATAAGACCTCTCAAGTAGAGCTTATTGCGGAGCCTTTGGCTGGAAATAGTAGCTCTATTGAGGGAATAAACGATTTTGGATATCGTATGATAACTGAGAAAGAGTATGATGATGTTTTAGCGGAAAATTCAAAAGCGGGGGCGCTTAATGAGGCGGCGGCGGAATATGAGAAATACAGAGACTCCGTTGATGGCGATGGACTCCCTCATGACGCAATAGCTATTTGGGTTTGGAACAGGCTTAACTTAGATGTTTATACTCCCGGTGTAAATCCCGTTCCGTTTAAATATGATGAGATGAGAGCGTTTTTGGATAGTAAGTTTCCCGATAAGGAAGAGGATGAGAGTGTTGCTGATATAGCGCAAGAGAGTGCGGGTGTTTCCGCCGAAGAGGTTTCTCGAAGAGTAGGTGAGTTTGTTAATAACGGAATGCGTCAAATAATAGATATGAAATAAAGGATTAATGATGAAAAAGTATAAATTAGAGATAAGTCGTGATGATTTTACTGAATCGCCTAGAAATTGGGATAATATAGGCACTATGCTCTGCACTCATCGCCGTTATAACCTTGGCGATGAAGAGAGGCTGAGTTCTTCGGATATTCTTGTCCGCATTGCCGATGATGTCGGGATTGATACTGAGCCGTTTCATAACGGTGATATGTCCGAAGAGGATTTATATAAGCAGGTGATGGAGCATACTGAAAATGCGGTTATTCTTCCTTTATCACTCCACGACCACAGCGGGATATCCATGTCTGTGGGGGTTCAAAGAGGATGGGATAGCGGGCAAGTCGGTTTTATTTACGCCACTAAAGAGCATCTTAGAGAAGAGCTGGGCCACTCGGAAAATGAGCTTTTTAGCTCTGATAAAAACAGAGAGCCTGTTGTCGGTGAGCATGTTAAAATTGCCGGAAATGAAAATTTCGGCAAGATTGTCTCGATGGATGGTAATAGTGTTGTTGTTGATTTTGATTACAGAAAATCAGAGGCTTATAAAAATCCGGACAATAAAGTAACGATTGATAAATCTTTGATTAGTGAAGTTATGTCTGAAATGGCGAAAGCACATTTAGAGGGTGAAGTGGAAACATACACCAACTATTTAGAGGGCAATGTGTATGAATATACACTGCAAGAACTCGATGAAGATGGAGATGAAATCGACATGGATTCTTGTGGGGGATTCTATGGCGATAATATAAAAGAGAATGGAATTTTGGAAAATTTGCCAAAAGAGATTCGTGATCAGGTTGAGAAATATAGTTTAGACGCCGATGACTATAGCGGTGGTGTCGAGTTTGATGTAGATGACGGGGTTTTAGAGATAACGCCGGCGATAAAAGCGAAGATGTGTGAGATGTTAGTCGAAGAGGATGTTACAAATATCAGTGATGCTGTTAATAGTGGTGATACTGAATTGCTGCACTCCATTTTATCCGGGGAGACTCAAATTTATAAAGATATGAATATTGGGGAACTTAGAGGGTGTTATGAGCAAGTTTTTGGCGAAAAAGTTGAAGAATCAGCGTGGGTTAAGGAGTTTAGCGGAAGCGTTGCGGAGATAGCGGCTGGAGCGGGCGACGCTGATAAAGATGCTGTTGCGGCGAATGTGCGCGAGCTGAGTGGTGATAAATCAACGAATAGGGATTTGGTATGAGTGTCACATATTGGGGAAAAGATATTT
>JAUPLZ010000373.1 GCA_030836705.1 Campylobacterota bacterium | reverse complement strand
ATCTATAAGGATACAAAAAAATTAAAAAATATTTTTGACAAATTTTATCGCCTTGAAGACACCAATGATATATCAGGAAGCGGAATAGGCTTGGCGATGTGCAAAAGCATCGTAACCTTACACGGAGGAGCCATTAGCGCAAAAGCTATTAACGATGGGATAGAAATAGAAGTGGATTTACCTATAACAAAAAAAGCGGATTTGGTATGAAAAAAATATTAATAGTTGAAGATGACCAAGCAGTTAAAAAGCTCCTAGAAACAGCTTTTAGGGAATATGGCTTTAATTTTGTTTTAAGCGAGAACAAAAAAAATGCCATGATGATGTTTCTAACACATAATCCTGATTTGCTTATTGTAGATTTGGGCTTACCGGATGGGGACGGAAAAGACCTTATTAAGGAAGTAAGGGACATTTCAAAAATTCCCATTATAGTCGTCACCGCCAGACATGATGAAAAAGAGATAGTTGCTTCGCTTGATAAGGGTGCGGATGATTACATAACCAAGCCATTTTCAGTCAATGAGCTCTTAGCAAGAGTTAGAGCAAATTTACGACGAAATATAGACGGCGAAAAACTAAAAGAAACCATTACTTGCGGTGAATTAGAGCTAAACCTCCCTTCAAGAAATATATCTTTAAAAGGCGAAATTCTGAAATTAACCCCTATTGAATACGAACTTTTAAAATATTTTCTGCTCAACACAAACAAAACCCTTACCCACAAACAAATATTAAAAGAGGTGTGGGGCGCAGGATACCAAAACGAAATGCAGTATCTTCGCACTTATGTAAACACACTAAGAAAAAAAATAGAACAAAACAGCACAAGACCAAACTACATCAAAACAGAATCTGGCATCGGTTACAGATTTTGTTGCGGTTTTTTGGAGGAAAAATAATGGATGTGAGTCATAAATATATCAAAATGATATTTTTTGGATATTTGACGGTAATTTCAAGCGGAGCGGTTTTGCTTTTGCTCCCATTTGCACATATCGGGGATTTAAAAATCATAGATGCGCTTTTTACATCAGCTTCGGCTACTTGCGTGACGGGACTTATTGTCACAAGCACCTCTGAAAATTTCACTTTTTGGGGCGAATTTATCATTATGTGGCTGATTCAAATAGGCGGCATCGGATATATGACACTGGTAACTTTTTTCTTTTTGTACCTAAAAAATAATTTAACCATTGATGATAAAAGAGCCATGAAGCATTCACTTGATCTGCCGACTCTAAATGTAATAGACTTTGTAAAAAAAATTATTATCATAACACTTTTTATAGAAATCATAGGGGCTGTAATTTTGACCTATGCATTTAGCGCCTCTCACTCTTTTGGCGATGCTCTGTGGTATGGAGTTTTTCACTCTGTCAGTGCTTTTAACAATGCAGGATTTTCGCTTTTTACCGACTCTTTGATGAGCTACAACAAACTCTTTTTGCCGCTGGCAACTATCTCTATTTTGGTTATTTTGGGCGGTATTGGCTATTTTGTCTTGATTGAGCTTTACGAAAATAAAAGATTTTCCATTCACACAAGAATCATGATTTGGGGTAGCATTTTTTTGATTCTTTTTGGCATGGTTTTGTTTTTATCCATCGAGTGGAATAACCAAAAAACATTCGGCGAGATGAATCTTTACGAAGCACTTTTAAATGCTTTTTTCTTATCGGTCAATTTCAGAACAAGCGGTTTTAACAGCATAGACATAGCCTCGCTCAAAGATTCATCGCTTTTCTTCTCAACACTTTTTATGATGATAGGCGGCGGACAAGGAGGTACTGCCGGAGGAGTCAAGATAACCACCGTAGTAATCCTGATAGTAGCAGCTATCTATATCCTAAAAAACAGCAATCAAGAGCCAAACATCTTTCAAAGAACAATTGAACAAAAAACTATAAATAAAGCTATTGCGATTATTATGTTCTCTTCTTTTTTGGTTTTATTTACAACACTGCTTTTAGTAGAAACTCAAGAACTTCCTTTTATTAAAATTTTATTTGAGGTAGTTTCGGCATTTGGCACCGTTGGCGTGTCTACGGGAAATGGAGGTATTTTAAGCTTTTGCGAACAGTTTAATACTTTTGGAAAAAGCATAATCATTATTTTAATGCTAGCAGGACGATTGGGCATTTTTGCATTTGGAATAATTTTGCTAGGAAAAGCAAAACAAAAACATTTTACTTATCCAAAAGGGAGGATTTTAATATGAAAACAATCGCGGTTATAGGTCTAGGAAAATTCGGTTATTATTTGGCAAAAAACTTATCTAGACAAAATTACAAAGTTATAGCTGTTGACAACAATGAACAAAGAGTTCAGGAGATAAGTGAATATCTTGATAATGCA
Organism: Campylobacterota bacterium; assembly: GCA_030836705.1. Classification (GTDB taxonomy): domain Bacteria; phylum Campylobacterota; class Campylobacteria; order Campylobacterales; family SZUA-545; genus JAUPLZ01. The sequence continues at coordinate 2,615 of JAUPLZ010000373.1, read as the reverse complement.
TATATTTTAGACAGTACAAACAAAAACGCTTTAGAAGATGCCGGCATAACAAAACTCGATACTGTAATAGTCAGTATCGGTGAAAATATCGAAGCGAGCATCTTAACGGTAATGGCGCTCAAAGACTTAGGCAATCAAAACATCATTGCAAAGGCAATTACGACCATCCATGGAGAAATTTTGGCAAAAATCGGAGTAAACAGGGTAATACATCCGGAAAAAGTAGCAGGAAGAATGCTATTGCACAATCTTATAGAAAATATGGATATTGAGAAGATAGACCTAAGCAACAGCATGAGAATCCTCAAACTCAAACTCCCGCAAAAATGGATTGGCAAAACACTGCAAGAGATAACCAATCTCAATGCCAATGTTAGACTCATCTCTTATAAAACGGATGGGAAGTGGACAATCAACATTACGCCATCTTATCAAACCAAACAAGAAGATATGTTTGCTTTTTTAAGTGATTCAAAAACAATAGAAGAGTTTTATAGCACACTTATTCTCTAAATGCATTAGAAAAAATGGATACTGGAAATATTCGACAAAAACATAGAAGGATGTGACGCAAAACTGCGTCACAAGTAAGAAGTTTTAAGCTATTAAGCCTTATTTTGAGGTTTTTCCCAGAAATCGGTAGAGACTTTATTTCCGTCAACTACATATGGAATAAGCGCCATTTGTCTAGCTCTTTTTATAGCAATCTTAACCATGTCTTGAGCTTCTTTTGAATTGCCAGTTAATCTTCTTGGCATAATCTTAAATCTCTCAGAAAGAGAGTGTTTTAAAAGACTAAGATCTTTGTAATCGATATAGTCAATTTTCGCTTCTGTGTATTTACAGTGTCTTTTTATGTATTTAACTTTTTCTGCCATTGTTTATCCTTTAAAATGGTATGTCGTCATCGCCTATTTCAATAGCTGCGCTTGACGATTGATTTTTATTATATGATTTAGCCGGTTGCTGATAGTCATCGTTATCTTGATAGTCATTTTGCGAATTATCACCCACGCTATCGCCTTTTGAGTCCAAAAATTGAAAACTCTCGGCATAAATACTATGCTTGCTTCTTTTTTGTCCTGTTTGGTCTTGCCACTGCTCAAGATGCAATCTACCCTCAATAAGCACTTTTTTGCCTTTTGAAAGATATTGATTGGCAATCTCTGCTGAGCGACCGAAAATGTTAATATCAATAAAACAAACCTCGTCTTTTTTATCGCCGGTATTTTTATCTTTCCAGCTTCTACCTACCGCTAGTCCAAATTTCGCTACCGCCGAGCCACTTTGAGTGTATCTTAACTCCACATCTCTTGTAAGGTTGCCTATTAATATAACTTTATTAAACATTATTCGCCTTCAGAATCTTCTGTATCTCTTCTTTTATTGTAAGGTTTTCTCTCTGCGCCTTTATCACCTCTATCAAATCTAGGCTTTCTATCGCCTTTTGATGCGTAGCTAATTTTTTTCTCTTCTACAGGTTGACCAAGTGCTTTTTTTACCATAACTTCCCATGCTGCAATTTCAGATTTTTTATCGTAGCTAATTATGTTAAATCTAATAATATCTTCAGTAATACCAAAAACCCTCTCAAGTTCTTTATTTACTTCTGTTTTTGCTGAAAAATATATTACAGTATAGTATCCGCGCTCATTTTTATCAATCTTATAAGCAAGATTTCTCATGCCCATATCTTGTACTGCATTTATTTCTGCACCATTTTTTACAAGAGTTTCTTTGACAAACTCTACTCTTTGCTTAATCTCTTCTTCTGTAAGAGTCGGCTTTACGATAAACATTGTTTCGTATTTTTTGTTCATGTTACCCCTTCTGGATTATTTAGGACACAGTGTGTCTCTTTAAGCCCTTTGTTTGTTTCCAAGAGCAAGGAATTTTTTAGAAATGCCCACGAAAGAGCAAAACGCGTGATTTTATAATATTTTTGTTTGAATTTTTATTAAAGAAGATAGTATTAAAAGCTCTTTCTCTTTTGAGTGAGTAGTTTTGATTAGGTATTCACTCTCCTGCAATGCACTGAGTATCTTATGATATATTTTTGAGTTAAATCTTATAGCTAAAGATGCTCTTTTTTCTTCTATGTGCTGCGGCAGTTTATATCCTAAAATCTCTTTTGAATCTACTTTTCCGTAGAGCTTTGCATAAATAGTAAACGACATCAATTGAACAACATATGATTGAAGCGAGTTAAGAAGAAATATCTCATTTTCACCTCTTTCAAAAAAAAGCTTAATCTCTTCCACGATACTTTTTTTATTAAGAAGATTATAAAAAAATTCATCCATGCTAAACTCTGAGCTTCCTTGAATAAGCTTATCTATGGTTTTAATATCCAAATTATTTTCATAAATAGAAAGCTTTTCAAGCTCATTTATTGATACTTCTAAATTATTGTTGTTTGTTAAGAGAATGTGTCTTATTGCATGTTCTGTTATTTTTAAACCCAGCTCATCACATCTATTTTTCATGATGCCAACCATTTCGTATTGCTCGGGCGCAAAAAACCTAACCGATTCAGCACTATTTTTTGGTGTAAAAATATTTGCTTTTTCTTTTGCGTCTTGAGCATGATATTTAAGCACAAAAAAGCTATTTTG
>JAUPLZ010000372.1 GCA_030836705.1 Campylobacterota bacterium | reverse complement strand
TTCCGATCTTATATGGAATGTTTTTCATCTCACATACTCCTCGTCGCTGTTTAAAAGATAATCTATTTTGTTAACAATTGCATTTTTTTCAAAAACCGCCCTAACATAAGAAAACTCAGAGCGGCTATAAAATTCAGCCGCATCAAGCACTTCAAGATATGTCGCTAATCCTTCTTTGTACCTTGCATTCATAAGCTCGTATGCCTCTTTTGCCGAAATTGCTACTATTTTTTTGGCTTCAATAGTTCCGTCGTATCTTTTTGCATCAACGAGCAACGCCTCAAGCTCTTGTGCTAAAGCAAGCTTTTTTGAAGAAAACTCCTCTTTTGCTACCAACATTTCAAGATGCGCTCTCTCTTTTTTTGCATTTACGCTTCCACCGTTATATAGCGGAATCACTGCTCTAATACCTATTCCGTTTGTGTCATAGCTTGAGATGCCATCCTCTTGCGAGTAGTAAGCGTATGCACTTATCTCAGGATAATCAGCACTCTTTGCTTCATTAAATGAGGATATTGATTTTTCTATTTTTTTGGATTCGCTAATAAGCAAAAGATTGTTTTTTTCCAAAAGCTCGATTGCGCTCTTTTTATCTTTATATTTTTCTTTGTTCAAATTCTCTTCAAGCCCTATATTTTCATCTATTTTAAGACCTGATAGCCTTTGCAAGCTAAGAAGATTTTTTGTATAGCTGGATTTTGTCTTTTCCAGTTCGTCTTTTGCTTCAATAAGAGAGGCATAAAAGCGAAGCTCATCAGCTCTTGTTTTCATTCCAAGAGATGCAAAAGTTTTTGCCTCTTTATAGAGCTCTTCTTTTATAAAGAGGTCGTTTTTTGCAACTCTGCTTGAGAGTTTTTCTAGTATCAAAACATCGTAAAGCTGTTTTATTTGCAAAACAAGCAGATTTTGCGCTTCTTTCAAAGAGAGCTGCATAAGCTCTTCATTTGTTTTGGCTATATCAACCTTGCTTTTTGTCTTATCAAAATCATAAATTTTTTGATAAAGAGTTATATCTGCGTGCGTTGCGCTTTCATTTTGGGTGTCAATCCCTTTTGGAGTTGGAACCGTAAAGGTTTTTGAAGGACTATAATCGAGCGTAATATCAACTTTTGGAAGATATGAGGCTTTTTCTCTCTTCGTGTCTTCTTTGCTCTGTTCAAGCTTAAAAGCTATTGATTTGACATCTGGGTTGTTTTTAAGTGCTGCATCAATGCACTCTTTTAGAGTCAAAACCTCGGCTTTTAAAAATACAATACTTAAAAATAATAACAAAATAACTTTTTTCATGCTCGCATTATACAAAACGATAGTGAAATAATCGTGAAACAATAATAATTTTTATATACTGCCTGTATCAATACTAAAAAAAAAGGGGTAAAAATGAATTCAAAATACACTGCACTCTATCGTCTGTGGCATTGGCTGATGGCATTTTCCGTGCTTGGGCTTTTGTTTACTGTTTTGCTTAGAAAAACATTTTTAAGCTACAAAACCAACTCGCTTATCATTCAAGACAAACTTGCTTCTTTGGATGTCAATATTCCAATTGACAGCGCAGTTGATATCGCAAAAGCGATAAGAGCACCTATGTGGGAGTGGCACTATATTTTTGGTTTTTTCTTGGTTGCTTCTATCTTAATTAGAATCTACATGCTTATAACCAAACAAGGCGTTATGCCGTTAATCGCTCTAATAAGAGCGCCAAAAGAAGAGAAGCTAAAGTACGGAGTCTATCTCTTTTTGTGCATGTTTATCGCAATTATGACCATAAGCGGTATTTTTCTTTATTTTTACAAAGAGTTAGGATTCACAAAAGAAGGAATTCACTGGGTTAAAGAACTGCATGAAAATCTAACTTTTGGTGTTTTGTTTTTTATGGTACTTCATTTCATCGGGGTTTTAAAACATGAACTTACGACAAAAGAGGGAATAATCTCCAAAATGATACATGGCGATTAATGGGTAAATTTCAGGAAAAAAAAGGTAAATTTTTGTAGATATAATTTTTTATTATACTATTTTCGCATGAGAGGATAAAAATTCGTTTTTTCCTCCAAAGGTTTTTGATGGAAAATAAAGCCAATCTGCAAAAGCTATCAGTTGTATATGTTGAAGATGATGAGATAACAAGGGATGGTGTTGGTCGCTTTTTAAGAAGAAGGGTTGGTTGGCTCGGGTTAGCAAATGATGGGCTGCAAGGACTAGAGTTGGTTATGAGTAAAAAACCGAACATAGTAATAACAGACATCCAAATGCCAAAAATGGATGGGATTGAGATGATCTATCACATTAGAAAAGAATACTCAAAAGATGAACTTCCTATTTTAGTCGTCTCTGCTTTTAATGATATAGAACACTACACAGATCAAGCAAATGACTATCTAAATAAACCAATTTCTATAGATAAACTTTATGAAGCTATAGAAAAACTTACAAAATTATGAAAAAAAACAAGGCTAGCTCAACTGCATACACTGTAGTTCATGGCGTATTGCATGTAGCCAAAAATACAAAATTTAGCTCTCTCGTAAAGAGTGAAATAATTGAAGCTTGTGAAAAAATACTATTAGCCTCAAACGACGGAAAAAGGCGTATTTGCGAACTGAATAGTCCTATAAAGAGTAAGATATTGCCCTTTCTTGAGTGGCTACTCTTACCGGGAGCCGCTCTTAATTATGTCCTTAGAAAAAAGTTTATCGAAGAGAAAGTTCTTGAGGCGATAGACAACGGTATAGCCCAAATAGTAAATATAGGCGCAGGGTTCGACACCATTGCCTACAGACTAAGCAAAAAATTTCCCAACATCAATTTTATCGAGATAGATCATCCTGCTACAAGCAGAGA
>JAUPLZ010000371.1 GCA_030836705.1 Campylobacterota bacterium | reverse complement strand
TTGAATTTAAGGACGCAACAACTACTCAAATTCTTTATCTAAAATATGTAAAAAACAAACCTAAAAAAATAACTCAAATCACTCAAGACGCAAAATATGCCATAAACATTAATGATATAGAGGGAAACAGCAGAGGAATCAAGGAGAAAGAAGCTTATAATCATTTGGTGAAAAGTACGGTTATAGTTGAAACTCCAAATGAAATAGGAAGCGGCGTAGTTATCTCAAAAGATGGAAAAATCCTTACAAATTATCATGTGATCAAAAATCAAGAGAGCGCAAATATAGCTTTTAAACCAAAATATGGAACAAATCCATCTAAAAATAGCTTTTTTAAAGCAAAAGTTGTAAAAGTTGACCCCATAAAAGATTTAGCACTTTTAGAGTTACTTGATGCTATTGTGCTAAAGAGTGTCATTCCGATAGCATTTGCAGAGCATAAAAACATTGAAGAGGGTGAAGATATCTACTTGATGGGGCATCCACAAAAAGAGTATTTTACTTTTGATTATGGAGTTGTAAGTGCTATTCGAGAAAATTATGCTTGGAATAGTCATATAGCAAACTATGTCATACAAACTAAAACTTCAATCAGCAAAGGAAACTCTGGCGGACCGCTTCTTGGAGAGGATTACAAACTTATAGGATTAAATTCATTCAGCAACACAAAAGGGCAAAATCTTAACTTTGCTATATCCATATACGACATAAAAGAGTTTTTAGCTCAAAAAGAGAGCGATATCTTAGTGCTCAAGGTTGACGACAACAAATATAAAAAGTACAAAAAACTCACAGCAAAAAGCGGATATGACACAAAAAACACACCATTTACAGAGTACGAGTTAGACAGCAATCAAAATAGCATAAAAGATCTTCTCGTTATTGATGTCAGTAATGACGGCGTTTATAACTATTTGCTTTTTGATGAAAATGAAGATGGGAGTTTTGAGAAAAAAGCATACGACAAAGACGGAGATGGGATAGTTGAGATGGTTGTTGTATATTGAGTAATTTTAAAGAATCATGGCAAAACACAATGTCAAACTGTTTTCAAAAAGATCGTGTACATTGTGCCGATGAAGATGGTTCTTATGAACGTGTTATGAGTTTTTAAAACATCTTCCAAAAATCAGTACAACTCTTAAAGGAAAACTTCTATGAATTATAAAATTTTCTTCTTAGCTATATTTACTTTGTCGCTTCATGCATATGATAAAAACATTACATATAATTTTAATTTAAATTCAGAGATATCAAATTATCTTAATGAAATGGATATTGCTGACAAACAGAAAACACTTCTTGCTAAGCATTACAATTTTGCAGGAATTTCAAGAAACACTATAGAAAATGCTAAGAGTCTTTTTGATGATGCGCAACAATACAAAGAAGCGATTGAGATTTTTCAAAAATATCCAAATAATGGCGAGGCACTTTATTATTTAAGCAAAGCTTATTATGATGGAATGGGTGTGGAAAAAGATACAAAAAAAGCTTTTGAATATGCACAAAAATCTGCAAATTTAGGCAATACAAATGCTATGATAAATATAGCGAGGATGTATGGTCTCGGTGATTATGTAAAAGAAGATACAAATCAAGCAATTGAGTGGGCAAAAAAAGCTATAAAAAACGGTAATGCAAAAGCCATAATACTACTTGGTCTTTTACACACTAGTCCAGAAGTCAAAAATTATGAAGAAGCTATAAAAAATTATAACAACTACCTAAACCATAAAGAGGCAGAACAGGCAGAAGTCCCATATGTATATTTAAGACTTGGTGATGTTTATGGAGACTTAGGTGATTACAAAAAATCTTTTTATTATTACAAAAAATCAGCACAGCTAGATAATATAGATGCAATTATGCAAATTATTTATTTTAAAAATCCATATGATTTTATGTCTGAAGAAGAGTACCTTATGTGGATGAAAAAAGGAGTTGAGCATAAAGATAAATTAGCTTATGATCCTTTATATAAGTACTATTTAGATAAAAATGATTATATAAATTTAAAATCTTTTTTGGAAAAAGCTTATTATGAAGATCAACAATTAAGAATGGGTTGCAATTTAAGTTCTTACTATTTAAATTTATCTCAAGATCATTTTAATGATATGGATTTTGAAAAAGCTTATGATAGAGCCAATAAAATAGTTATTGAAAATCCAAAAGATGATGGTATATATAGCTGTTACTCTAATTTATCTCATATGCACAGAACTGGAAATTATGTTGCTCAAGATTTTGAAAAAGCAGTAGAGCTTGAAAAAAAATCTTTTGAAATATCTAGTGATTTTACAAAAGATGAAATTGCAGAGAGTATTGCAGAATTATATTTAAAAACACTACAAGATTATAATAACGCACAAAAATGGTACCTAATCGCTTATAATCTTACAAAAGATGAAAAATATCTATCGATAGTAGATGAATACAAAAAATCTCTACCAGTTTATGAACAATTGCCACAAAAAGAATTACAAGAGATTTTTCCAATTTTAAACTCTTTTACAAAACCACAACAAGCAATGTCGTATATAGAATCACAAAAATATTTCTTTTTATCGACAGATGATAAATCTATAAAAATATATGATAAAGAAAGTTTGCAGTTAGTTAAAGAATTGAGAGCTTGGATAGATCATGGAATAGCTGGTATATTTACTAGTATGGCATATGATGAAAAAAATGAGCTTCTTTATGCAAGTACATTAGATAGCGATAAAGATTTCTCAAAAAATGATACTATGAAAGTTTTTGATATCCATAGTGGAAAAGTGGTAAGAACAATCAACAATAAAAAAGCTATAAAAAACACTTATTTGACTATTAGTAATGATGGAAAATATTTAGTAGCTATCAATAATGAAAATTTAATTAATATCATAGATACGCACACCAATGAAATTCAACATTACAATTTAAGTTCCCAGGGGAAATTTAACCAAGCAAAAATTGAAAAAAAAGATGATGATTATTTAATTTATTTGCTTTCAACAGACAATCAACTTTACACCTTTTCTCTAAATGAAAAAAAGAAAATTAATCAAGAAGATTTTTTGAATAAAGTCACATTTAGAACATTTAATTTTAAACAAGCTGAAAAGATATTTGGCAATGTTAAACCATTTGATTTGAAAAATGTATCACTTATAGACAAAACTATAAATATTGAAAAACTTGATAATAGTTTTTATTCATTTGATACAAAGAACTTGATTTTAAATCAAGGGAAAATTAGTGAAGTTCAATTATTACAAACAAACAAAATAAAAATTGTTCCAAAATATGATAATAGATTATTAGAGGTTTATGATGAAAATGATAAATTACTCTCAGAAATTAGTTTACTGTATGTAAATGCTTTAAAATATCAAGTACTAGATGAAAAATATATTTTAGTAGTTACTTCTGATATGACTAATATGCTTATATTTACACTTGATGGAAAACCAATTGCAAATCTTCAGGGAGTTAAATCACTTCAAACAAATATAAGTTATAAAGATGGATTACTTACATCTTTTGGTGCTGATAATGTAATACATGTTTTTGATTTAAAAGATTTAGATAGATATTCAAAAAAAGAGAATAAATATAATCAAGAAGCGATGCAAAATTTTCTAAAATTATTTGGATTACCAGTTGATTTTTTAGAAAAAATTGATGATGACTTTATCAATAGTATGGTTAAAACGGGTCAATTTAATTTTGGATTCATCCCTACTGTAAAACAAGTAAAAGATTATTTCGACTTATTTATGCTTAAAAAAGAAGAGATAAAACCACTAGTATCTCTCTACATTAAAAACGAAAAAGACTGGATACTCTATACTCCTGATGGTCTTTTTACCTATGGAGGAGAAGGGTATAAACAACTTAAATATCATCAAAATCAAGGACTTTATAAAGAAGCAAGAATCACAGAAAATGAAAAACTGTTTGATAAATTTTATAGACCTGATTTGATAAAAAAAATACTTGCCGGAGAAAAAATTGATATTCCTATGGATGTAAAATCAGTTATCTTAAACATCAAACCGCCTGAACTACAAATACTTTCAAATCAGATGATAAATGAAAAAGACATAGATATCACTTACCAAGTATGCGATGCGGGAAATGGGGTAGCAGATCCAAAACTTCTCATAAATGGACAAGCAATAAACCCTCCTAGTAGTAGGGATTTTAGTATCCAAAAAATAGATTTAGCAAAGGATAAATGTAAAATTTACAAAAGCAGCCATACTCTTGACCCAGGGACAAATAAAATCTCTTTTAAGGCATACGATCAAGAAAAAAACATAGCCAATGAAAGTGAGCCGATAGTCGTTAAAGCGGATTACTCGTTAGTAGAAAAAGATATTTTAAGTTTAGTTTCAAATAACAATATCGAAAAAACCAGCATGATGAATTCCGAATTATACTTAGTAAACATTGCAGTAAGTGACTATGAAAATGAATCGCTTGATTTAAAATACTCAGTCAAAGATGCTCTTGCGATTAAAGATAAATTTATCAAAAAAAATAAAAAGAGATTCAAGCAGATTCATACTTTTGATTTGTACGATACAAATGTTGCCCAAGAAAATATTGATAATGTTTTTAACAATATAGCTAAGAAAATAAAATATAATGATTCATTTGTACTCTATATTGCAGGACATGGTACAAGCAAAGATGGTAGATACCAATTTATTCCTCATAAAATAACTG
>JAUPLZ010000370.1 GCA_030836705.1 Campylobacterota bacterium | reverse complement strand
GCCTTTGCCTCACAATGGTTGCAGACCTAGAAAAAAACGAAGAATATAAAAAGGTAGTAAAAAATGGCAAGATATATTGGTCCTGTAGAAAAGATTGAAAGAAGATTAGGTGTAAGCCTAGGCCTAAAAGGCGAAAGAAGACTTGCGGGTAAGAGCTCATTAGAAAAACGCCCTTACGCTCCAGGACAGCATGGTCAAAGAAGATCTAAAGTAAGTGAGTATGGAACTCAACTTCGCGAAAAACAAAAAGTAAGATATATGTACGGAATTTCTGAAAAACAGTGTTTGTTAACTTATAAAGAAGCTAACAGAATGGAAGGAAATACTGGTGCAAACTTCTTATTGTTGCTAGAGCAAAGATTAGATAATGTAGTTTATAGAATGGGATTTGCTACAACAAGAGCATTTGCAAGACAAATTGTAACTCACGGGCATATTTTAGTTAACGGAAAAAGCGTAAATATTCCTTCATACAGATTAAGACCTGGTCAAAAAGTTGAAGTTCGTGAAAAAATGAAAAATAACGAACAAATATCAAGAGCGCTTGAACTAACTAACCAAACTGGAATAAGCGCATGGGTTGATGTTGATAAAGAGAAAAAAGCTGGAATATTTACAAGAAATCCTGAAAGAGAAGAACTTGCACTTCCAATTGAAGAAAGACTAATTGTTGAATTGTATTCTAAATAATAAGGTGTGACTAATGAAAAAAATCAAAACATCACCATTTGTACCAAACAAATATGAGATAGAAAGCATAGATGGTAATCATGCAAAAATATCGATATCTCCATTTGATATTGGTTATGCAATTACATTAGCACATCCTTTAAAAAGAATCATTCTCAGCAGCACAGTAGGTTTTGCTCCAACGGCAGTAAAAATTGAAAATGCTAGCCATGAGTTTGATAGTATTAGAGGGGTGCTTGAGGATGTTGCAGCACTTATTGTTAATTTAAAAAATATTAGATTCAAAATCAAAGATGATTTTGAAAAGGTGAAAGTTGATTATTCTTTTAAAGGTCCGGCAGAGCTTACGGGAAAAAGTTTTAATAATGATAAAGTTGAAGTTGAAACTCCTGATAATTATTTTGCTACTATTAACGAGGACGGTGCGCTTAATATCTCTTTAATAATTGAAAAAGGAATAGGTTATGTTCCTAGTGAAGATATAAGAGATGTTACTGAAGCAGGTTATTTGCCTCTCGATGCGTACTTTATGCCGGTAAAAAAGGCAAACTATACACTTGAAAAAGTTCTTGTTGAAGATAATCCAAATTTTGAAAAAATAGTTTTTGATATCGTAACTGATGGTCAAGTTGAGCCAACTAAAGTTTTTGATGACGCAGTAAAGACAATGTTTAGACAGCTAGAAGTTTTTGGTATGAAATTTAAGCCTCAGCAAAGTTCAAAAAGCACTATCTCGAAAGAGCATGACGAGATACTTAAAAAGCTTTTAATGAAAATTGAAGAGATAAATCTTTCTGCTAGAAGTCATAATTGTCTAACAAGATCGGAAATAAAATTTGTAGGCGAACTTGTTCTTATGAGTGAGGCTGAATTAGCAAGAGTAAAGAACTTAGGTAAAAAATCTTTAGATGAGATTAAGCAAAGTTTAATAGATATGGGTGTGGGAGCTGGAGAGCCTCTGCCTAATGAAATAGTAGAAATTTTTCAGCAAAAAGTTGCTGAGATGAAAGGTTAATGATATGAGACACCGAATAGCACATAGAAAATTAAATAGAACTTCTTCTCACAGAAAAGCGTTGTTAAAAAATCTTTCAATAGCTTTGATTAATAGTGAAAAGATAGAGACTACGCTTCCAAAAGCAAAAGAATTAAAATCTTTTTTTGACAAGCTGTTAACTGCTGCAAAAAAAGGTGATTTTAATGCACATAGAGCTGTTTTTGCTATATTGCAAAATAAAGAAGCAACAAAGAAGCTTATTGAAGAGATAGCGATAAAGTATTCTTCAAGAAACGGCGGATATACAACAATAAAAAGAACAAGAGTAAGAAGAGGCGATGCCACTCAAATGGCTTTAGTTTCATTAATTGATGGATAATTAGAGAACCTTTGTCGTGAATCTACCATTTAGTGATGAAGATTTAAAACCAGCTGTTAAAAATTCACTAAACAAAGTCAAGCCTATGCTTGCTTTGGATGGTGGAGATATACAGTTGATTGATATAAAAAATGGCGTTATTTATGTACAGTTGCAAGGCGGCTGTATTGGATGCGCAAGTAGTAATCAAACTATCAAATATACTGTTGAAAGACAGATTAGAATTGATATTCATCCTGATTTGATAGTTGTCAATGTTCCGCATGGCATGGAATCAAATCTTAATAATCTTCTTTAATTTTTAAATATGAATAATAAAAATAAAAAACTTTTAAATACTGCCAATAAATGTGCTAGAGAGAAAGATTTTGAAAATGCGCTAAAATTTTTTTCTATTCTATACAAAGAAAATCCAAATAATTTAGATGCAAAAGCCGGAGTGCTACTTTGTTCGGTATCTAAAGAGCTATATGACGAAGTTCTTCCTCTTTTTGATTTTTATAATATTGCAAAAGATGTTGATAATAAAAATAGTTATACCATTCTTGAGTCATTAGTTGAATCGCTTGAAATAGGGTTGGTAAAAAATATTTCAGAAACAAATGAAGAGTTTGAAAAAGCACTCGAAAATGAAGATGGTATATTGTTTGACGATTTTAAAAAACTATATCAAAAAAATGAAAATCCAAAAAAATTGCTTGAGAATATTTTTTTTAGTACAAAAGTGATAATTACTCAAAAAAAAGATTTTTTTGAATTTATAAATATATTGATTAAAAATGATTATATAGATATGGCATTAAACTATTTAGATAGTGCTTCTGCTGTTTTTCCAGCCGATGAAAAAATTAGAGAACTTTTAAAAAAAATTAAAGCGCATCAACTTTGAAAATAAAAATAAATAATTATTTTATAACCGACGACTCTAGAGTGTGCGATGAAAATACTATTTTTCTAGCCGATAATCAATCAAAAAAGTTTATAAATAGCGCTATTGAAAATAAAACAAAAAAAATAATTTATCCTAATGAATTAAAAGAATATTTTGATATCAACAATGTAAAGGTTATCGGAATAACAGGCACAAACGGTAAGACAACAACAGCTGCTCTTATTTATTCCATACTGCTTGATTTTGGATATAAAGCTGCTCTGCTTGGAACAAGAGGGTTTTTTATAAATGAAAAAAGAATTACAGAAAAAGGTCTGACAACACCTTCTTTGCTTGAAAATATAAATAATATTTCACTGGCAAAAAAAGAGGGCTGCGATTTTTTTGTTATGGAAGTAAGCTCACACGGAATAGATCAAAAAAGAATCGAAGCAATTGATTTTGCGTTAAAAATTCATACAAATATCACGGGTGATCATCTTGATTATCACAAAACTTTTGAAAACTATAGGAGTGTCAAAAATTTATTTTTAAGTGATGAAACTCCAAAGTTGATAAACAAAGATGACCCTTTTGTTGAGTTTAACTATAAAAATGCGATGACATATTCACTGAACAATCCCTCGGCTTTTAGAATAGAGGCTTATACTGCAAAAGATTTTCTCTCAGGCGTAGTTAATTATGCAAATGAAAGAGCGATTTTTGAGAGCAGCATGATGGGTGTTTTTAATTTGTACAATATGCTAGCATCTATTGCTGCCGTAAAAATGCTGATTAAAAAGCCGCTCGAAGAGATATGTGAAAAAATAAAAAATTTCGGCGGCGTATACGGACGGATGGAAGTTGTGTCCGAAAAACCTAGAATTATTGTGGATTTTGCTCATACTCATGACGGTATTGAAAAAGTTTTGGAATCAATTGATTCGCAGAATATTATAACTCTTTTTGGAGCTGGCGGAAATAGAGATAAAACAAAGAGAGAGAAGATGGGTTTTGCGGCTGCTAAAAAATCTAAGCGAATCTATTTAACAAGCGATAACCCTAGAAACGAAAACCCGATTGACATAATCAATGATATTTTAAAGGGTATTCAAAACAAAGAGAAAGTCATTATAGAGCCTGATAGAGAGGCTGCTATAAATATGGCCATAGAAAACTTAAAAGAAGATGAAATTTTATTAGTTCTTGGCAAAGGCGATGAAAATTTTCAGGAGTTTGCTGATAGTATTCGCGAGTTTAATGACAAAAATATTATTTTAAAAGTGTTAAAAAAGAAGGAAAACTAATGCAAAATATACCTCAACCGGCTTTTTATATGTTTATGTGTTCGGTAGAAAGACCTCCGCACTTTCCAAAGCCAAGCTGTGTTAATGCCGGAACAAGAGACCTTTTTCAGCACTTGTCTCAAATTCTTATGCAAAAAGGCGTTATTAATACCGTTGTGCCTGTTCAAACAGGGTGCTTAAATAGATGTTCTCAAGGTCCTATTATGATTGTTGAGCCTGGGCATTTTATGTATACCGGTCTTAATAAAGAGAAAGTTGAAAGAATAGTTGATGAGCATATTATCGGCGGAAAAGTAGTAAGTGAGTATCTTATTAACGAGTTTATGTGGGGAGAAGCTATTTCTCCTGTTGATATGCAAAAAATGTCTGGAGTTTATTAATGCAGTTTGAGATGCTCTATTCAAAAATACATAGAGCCACAGTAACTGATGCTAAATTAGATTATATTGGCTCAATTACCATAGACCAAGATTTGCTCGAAGCTTCTTGTATGAGAGTTGGGCAAAAAGTTGAGATTTTGAATATTAATAATGGTGAGAGATTCTCAACATATGTTATCAAGGGTGAGCCAGGAAAAGGCGAGATTTGCCTCAATGGTGCTGCTGCAAGAAGAGTTCAAGTTAACGATAAGATTATTATAGTTGCATATGCAACATATAGTGATAAAGAGCTTGAAAATTATGAGCCGATAGTTGTTATGGTTGATGATAAAAACAAAATAACGCAGATTCTAAAAGAGATATAATGTTTGATAAGTTAGATATGGGCAATTTAAGTGAAATGTTGTCTGAGGTTCAAAAAAAAACTCAAGAGATACAAAATATTAATGCATCAAAGACCTACCAAGCGAAAAGCGGCGGCGGCATGGTGTGTGTAAAAGCAAACGGCAAAGGAGAGATAAATGATATTGAAATCGATGATTCTCTTTTGCAAGATAAAGATTCACTGCAAATACTTTTAATTTCTGCAATAAACGAGGTTTTAAAAGAGATAGAAAGCGGCAAAAGAGATGCTGCTATGAATATGCTCTCAGGCTTTAATCCTTTTATGAAAAAATAGCCATGAAATACCCAAAGAGTATTTTGTCTCTTTTGTTTTTTTTGGCTAGCTTTGCATTTTCAAGCGAGAGTGATTTTGGACAGTGTTTTCAAAAGAACTCTCAGTCTATGTATATAATTTCAGATGTTTTGTGTGTAGCTACAAGTGAAAACGAACTATTGTGTCATGATCCGTTGAAAAAAATCACAAATTTTCCAAAAGAGTATGAGCTAAAAAATTACGACCCGTTTGTTCGTCTTTTTAAAATAAAATCACAAAAAAAGTTAAAGCCGGTAAAGTTTAAAAAAGTTTCTGACTTAAACAAAAAAAGAGAGCTGGCCTTAATAAGCAAGACTAATTTCATCTTAGGAAAAATAACAGGTTTTCAAAATGGAGTTGACGGTTTTGGCAAGTTTAGTCAAAAAGATACAAATAAAAAAATAATCGGTTCAAAGTGCTACACGGTTGCCGGAATAGGAAGCGGTAATTTCGGTTTTGTATCTGCTGAATATTTGCAGGGTTTTTTAGCAAAAACAAACTCCGTATACTCCGATATCGGCATTAGGCTAAAAGAGGCTAAAGGGAAAATATATGTTGACAAAGTAGATGTTTTTTTCCCTTCAAATCCATTTCAAGAAAATGACGAGATGCTTTCAATAGATTCTATTAGTACTCCAAGGATAGATCTTTTTTCAAATAAAATTTTATTTTCAGAGCCAAATACGAATCTAAAAGTTAAAATCAAAAGAGACGGCAAGATAAAAATATTTGATGTTAAGACAGATATAAGATACGGCGGCGGTTTTATATCAGATACATTTTTGGAAAGATTTGGAATATTTTTTGATAATAATTTAGTGATAGTCGAGATAAAGAAAAATTCTTATGCTTATAAAACAGGATTAAGAGCTGGCGATAGGATTATAAAAATCGATGGGCAAAATATTTCAAGTATAAAAGAATTAACGGAAATTATCTCTAAAAAAAGCAATATTGATAGTTTGATTTTGCTCGAAAGGGATGATTTTCAGTTTTTTTTCACTATTAAATAATAAAAAGAAAAGAGTGTTCGTATGAGTATTTTAGAAGATTTTGAAAATTTTTTGACAAATAATATCCCGCAAGCTTCAAGCTTTCACCCAAACTATAACAAAGCCTTTGCAAAAATGATATTGGCAGGCGGAAAGAGGTTTAGACCAAGGCTTCTTTTAAGCGTTGTTGAGGCGCTTGAGCCAAGGCTTGTAAAAAATAGCTTTTCGGTAGCGTTGGCGGTCGAGCTTTTGCATACATATTCTCTCATACATGATGATTTGCCTGCTATGGATAATGCAGATTTAAGAAGGGGAAACACAACATTGCATGTCGAGTATGACGATGCGACTGCTATTTTGGTCGGTGATGGTTTAAATACGCATGCTTTTTATCTTCTTGCAAACTCCCCATTCGATTCTAACACCATTGTAAAACTAGTTAATTCTCTCTCTTTTAACGGCGGAATTAGCGGAATGGTTTTAGGGCAAGCGATAGATTGCTTTTTTGAAAACACAAAACTGGATATTGAAAAGTTAAAATTTTTACACAATAGAAAAACAGGTTTTTTGATAGCATCAAGTCTTGAGATGGGAGCAATAATATCGCAAGCAGATAGCGAGATAGAAAAAAATATATATGAGTTCGGTCTAAAGCTTGGATTGTTGTTTCAAGTGGAGGACGACATTATAGATGTCACTAAGAGTTCAAAAGATGCCGGAAAAACGACCAATAACGATAAATTTAAAAATAGTTTTGTTAATCTGCTGGGGCTGGAAGAGGCTTTAAAGTATAAAAAAGTGCTACTTGATGAGTTAAGAGATGAGGCAAAAGAAAAGTTTCCGACCAGACTTGGCGAATCTCTTCTTTTGATAATAAATAGTTACTTTTAATATATTCCAAGAGCTTTTTTAAGCTCATCCGGACTTGAAGAGTATCTTAGTGCGTTTTCTTGAGTGATTTGTCTATTTCTTGCGTATTTTAGCAGCTCTTGAGTTTGTGTTTGCATCTTTGTTTGTTGTTGATTGAGTTGCATTTGTGCATAAATTTGATGCTGCTTGTCTTCTCTTATTAAGTTTGCAATTGCATTGTTGTTTACAAGTATCTCTTGAACAGCAACTCTTCCGCCGCCGATTTTTGGAATAAGAACTTGCGATATTACGCCAAGCAGTGACATGGATAGCTGTGTTCTAATCATAGCTTGTTCATCCGATGGAAAAACATTGACAATTCTGCTTATGGTTTGAGGCGCGGAATTTGTATGCAGCGTTCCAAAAACAAGATGCCCAGTTTCAGCCGCTGTCATAGCAGCGCTTATTGTTTCAATATCTCTCATCTCTCCAACATAAATAACATCAGGGTCTTGACGGAGTGAGTATTTTAGAGCAGTAGCAAAACTAGCAGTATCTTCTCCTACATTTCGCTGAGAAATAACACTTTTTTTGTGAGGATGTAAAAATTCTATCGGATCTTCAATGGTAATTATGTGTTTTTCTTCGGTTAAGTTTAGTTCATTTATTATACTCGCCATTGTTGTTGACTTGCCGCTTCCGGTTGGTCCTGTGACAAGTATTAAACCTTTTTCGTTTTTTATAAGGCTTTTAATAATGGAAGGAAAGCCAAGCTCGTCTGCTGTGGGTATTTTTTGAGGAATTATTCTAAACGCAGCAGCTACATTGTTTTTTTCCATGTAGTAATTGCCTCTAAATCTTCCAACATCGGGCATTGCAAAGGCAAAATCGAGCTCTTTTGTCTCTTCAAATTTTTTCTTTTGCGAATCAGTCAAGATAGAGTAACACAAACTCCTAATATCATTTGAACCAAGAGGTGACAAATTGAGTGGTTGCAAAGTACCGTCGAGTCTAATTTTCGGCTCGCTGTTTACAATCAAATGCAAATCTGACGCTTTGTGGGCGGAAACAGTTTTAAGAAGCTGTGTGAGTGTAAACTCTAGCATTTTATTTCCTTTGTTATTCTATGATTTTTGGCACTATAAAGAAGTTGTCTTTGGCTTTTGGCGCATGTTTTAAAATATCTTGATTGACTAAAGTCGAATCCAACGGCAAATCCTCTCTAAGCGATGCGCCTTCCTCGACAGTGCTAAAAGTTGCTTTTGTGTTTGAAGTGTCAAGTTCGTTTAGATTTTCAACAAAGCCAACGATATCGCTAAGCTGGCTTACAACCTTGCTTCTTTTGTCTTGCGAAATTGTTAGATTTGAGAGTTTTTCTAATCTTTCTAAAAGAGTTTCATCTAATTTCATGTTTAACCTTGCTAATAATTTGATGTTATTATATTAACATTGCTATAAAACAAGCATTGCATCTCCGTATGAGAAGAGTCTGTATTTGTGTTTTATTGCTTCGTTGTAAAGTTCAAGTGTTTTTTCTCTACCTATAAATGCCGATACTAGCATGATTAGTGTTGATTTTGGAAGATGAAAGTTTGTTAGAAGATGGTTAACTCGAATCGGTGGATTGTTTGGGTTTAAAAAGAGATTGCACTCTCCTTTTTGCATTTTTGTTCTTGCATAAAATTCTATAGTTCTAGCCACAGTTGTACCTACGGCTAAAATTTTTTCGTTTGAATCTATTATCTTTTTTGTTTCACTCGGAATATCAAAATATTCGCTATGCATTGCGTGGTTTGCAATGTCATCTACGCTAACTGGCTTAAATGTTCCTATACCGACATGAAGTGTTAAGTAGTGTGTAGAAAAACTCTCTTTTAGCTTTTTAAAAAGTTCATCCGTAAAGTGAAGAGAGGCAGTTGGAGCGGCAACTGCGCCTTCGTTTGAAGCAAAGATTGGCTGATAATCATTCGCGTCATTTGAAATATCGCTTCTTTTTATATATGGCGGAAGCGGTATATGCCCTATTTTTTCAAGCTCCGCTAGAAGTTCTACGAAGTTTAGTATTTTTGAGTCTTTTATAAACTTTACAACCCTTGTGCCGTCTTCATTTAGGCAAATAACTTGGGCTTTAATATTGTTTTCAAAGCTTAAAATAGAATCTTTTTTTACTCTGCCTCTTATGTTTACCAAGAAATCATTTTCATTTAAAGGTTTTTGAAAAAGCAGCTCTATTTTCCCTTTGTTTTCCTTTTCGCCAAATATTCTGGCTTTTATAACCTTTGTGTCGTTTAGCATAACATGTGTGTTTTTTGGTATAAAATCAAGGATTTTATTAAAAGTCGTGTGCGTTATTTTGTCGTTTTTTCTCTCATAAACTAAAAGCTTCGAGCTATCTTTGGGGTTTGCCGGAAATTGAGCTACTAGCTCTTGCGGGAAATCAAAATCATAATCGCTTACTTTTGTACTCATTTAGATTTATTCTTCTGATTCTTTATAAGGGTTTATCATCCTCACTATCAAAATAGAAACGCCGTAAAGAAATACAAGAGGTATTGCCATAAGAAGCTGCGTAAGAACATCAGGCGGGGTAAGAATGGCTGCAAAAATAAAAATAATTACTATGGCATATCTGAAAAAATCTTTTAGCGTTTTGTCTGTAATAAGACCAAGTGCACCAAGGAAAAAAGCAACAACCGGAAGCTCAAAAGAGACTCCAAATCCAAACATTAATTTTAAAAAGAAGCCCAAATATTCGCCGACGCTTATCATGGCATCAACGGTATTGCCGCCAAAATTTACAAGATAGGTAAAGCCGTACGGAAATACGACATAATAAGCAAAAGCGGCACCTAATGCAAACATAATAGTAGCCGAGAGTACAAAAGGTATGACATATTTTTTTTCATTTTCATAAAGTCCGGGTGCCACAAATGACCAAAACTGATAAAAAATAACAGGCAAAGAGACCATAAGAGCGGCAAAAAATGAGACAACTATTGCCACAAAAAACTGCTCTCCCATTTTGTATGCAATAACCTTTGAATCAGGCGCAAGCGCTGCTTTTAGCGGGGTTACAATCCATTGTAAAATAGGCTCCCAAAATGAAAAGCATACAAAAAAAGCTACAAGAAGAACAGCGATAGATTTAATAAGTCTTTGTCTTAATTCTTGAATGTGCGGTTTTAATTCTTCTAACATTGTTATCTCTTATTGATTTTTTTTGTTTTCGTCTTTTTTTAAGTCGCTAAAAATTTCTTTTATTTCTCTTGACTCGTTATTTGTACTGGAGTATAGATCGTCGGTGGTTTTTTGAATTTTTTCTTTGTAGTCTAGCATTTCATTTTTCATTTGAGCGACATTCAACTCCTCTTCAAGAGAGTCTCTTGCTTGAGTTATATTTTTTTTAACAGATTTAAAAAATTTTGCGATATTGACCATCGTCTCAGGAAGCTTGTCTGGTCCAAGAAATATAATAGCAGCAATAATAATAAGTATAATTTCACCCAAACCCATACCAAACATAACCAATCCTCAAGAGAAGCTGCTGAAAGTCTATAATATTAATACTCAAATCGATATTAATCGAAACGAATGTATAATAAATAAATTTATAAAAGATATAAGAAATGATAGTAGATACACATATTCATCTTGATGATAAGATTTATGATGAAGATATCGATGATGTTTTAAATAGGGCTTACGAGGCTGGCGTGGGTAAGTTTATAATCCCAGCGGCTGACATAAATGACTTGCCAAAAGCAAAAAAAATAAGCGAAACACATGAAAATATTTTTTTTACAGCGGGCGTTCATCCATATCATCAAGAGCAGTTTGACAAGAAATACATAGAGGAGTTTTTAGAGCATCCAAAGTGTATCGGCGTCGGCGAATGCGGGCTTGATTATTCTAGGCTTTTAGACAATCAAAATGAAGCCGAATCTACCAAAGAGGCTCAAAAAAAAGTTTTTTTGGCACATATTGAACTCTCTTTAAAATACAAAAAACCGTTGATTGTGCATATAAGAGATGCAAATCAAGATAGTTTTGATATTTTAAAAAAGGCTCAAGCGGAGGGTGCATTCGGTGTGCTGCATTGTTTTAATGCTAGTGAGCTTTTGCTTGGATTGAGCGAGAGTTTTTATTTTGGAATCGGCGGAGTAATAACATTTAAAAATGCTAAAAAATTAGTAGAAATAATTCACAAAATACCAAAAGAGAGGTTACTTATCGAAACAGACGGACCGTATCTAACACCCCATCCGTTTAGAGGACAAAGGAACGAACCTGCTTATTGCAAGATCGTAGCAGCCAAGATAGCAGAGCTTTTGGATATGGATAAAACGGCTCTTGAAAGGCTTACTACTAATAATGCAAAGAGGCTCTTTAGAGAGCTAAGTATAAATATAATATAATCAGAATATTGTAAAAAATCAGGGGTTAAAATGATTAGGATATTATTTTTCTTTTTAATATTTTTTCTCTCCTTGAATGCTTCTTTGTATGATGAAGTTGTTTCTCAAAAAAGAGATACTGCTGTTTTAAAAAGTTTTGATATTGATGAATCTTTTTTAAAAGACAAAGAGCTCCAAAGAGTTATAAATAATTACAAATATAACGATAGTTCGATTTTTATTGAAATTCTCTCAAGTGCAAATATATATTTTCCGCTAATCAAACAAATGCTCGCAGAAGAGGGTTTGCCAGAGAATTTAGTTTATGTGGCGATGGCTGAATCTGGCTTTAAAACGAGAGCCTACTCAATTGCAAAAGCAGTGGGTATTTGGCAGTTTATGCCGACTACTGCCGAGAATTTTGGATTAGAGGTAGATTTATATGTTGATGAGAGAAGAGATCCTATAAAATCAACAAAAGCCGCAATGGCGTACTTAAAGCACTTGTACGGAATTTTTGGCAAATGGTATCTTGCCGTTATTGCTTACAATTGCGGCGAAACTAGAGTTATTAAAGCCATAAAAGAAGCAAAAAGCGATAAGCTTGAAGACCTTTTAAAACTTAAAGATAATACGAGAATGCAGTATTTGCCTGCCGAAACTAGAAGATATATTAGAAAAATAATAGCAATGTCGTCTATGGGACAAACTGAAAATCTAATGGCATTAACTGGCAATATGCATCTTCTTAATATGGGTCAGTCTTATCCTATGGCAACCGTTACTGTCGGTGCCGGAACAACACTAAAAGAGGTAAGTGAAAGCATAGGAGTTGATTATAGTGAGCTAAAGTCTTTAAATGCCGCGCTTAACCACGGCTTCGTTCCGCCTTATATCGATAAATTTGACATTTATATTCCTTATGACAAAGTCGCTGTTTTTAAAGAAAACTTTACGAGAAAAAATCCTGATGAGAAATACTTGGTCTATGTTGTGAAAAAAGGTGACACGCTAAGTAGTATAGGCGATAAGTATAAAATAAATCGAAAAGTTATTCAAGATTTTAACAAACTTAAAACCGCCTCTTTATCTCCCAATCAAAAATTGATAATTCCTATAGAGAGATCTAATGATTACGAATATGTGGTTCAGCGAGGCGATACTTTAAACTCCATTGCAACAAAATTTGATATCAATGTCAAAGAGCTTATGGATATCAATGATAAGAAGACCACAATTAATGCAGGCGAAAAGATTATTATTCAAAAGTAGCTTTCTTTTTGGATTGCTATTTTTTGTTAGCGGATGCGCCGTAAGAGGGAGTACGATAGCAAAAGAGAGCGTAGTTGATTTGTCACCTTCGCCAAATATGAAAGCAAAAAAAATCTACCCTTTGGAGCAGATTCATAGGTGGAGTATGCAGCCATATTCGCAGTTTGGAAAGTTTTATACACCCCAAGTTGTTCCGATAGGCGAAAAATTTGAAGGTCTTTCAAGCTGGTATGGACCTGATTTTCACGGCAACAAAACTTCAAGCGGAGAAGTTTATGATATGCATGATTTGACAGCGGCTCATAAGACTTTACCGATGAATACTATTGTAAAAGTTCGCGATAAAAAAAGCCAAAAAGAGGTAGTCGTAAGGATAAACGATAGAGGTCCTTTTGTTGGCGAAAGAATAATAGACCTATCTTTTGAGGCTGGAAAAAGAATAGGGCTTGATAAAGTCGGGATTATGGATGTAGAGCTTGAAATATTAGGCTATGACGAGTTCATTTCGGCTCTTTTGACAAAAGAAACATCAGTGTTAAAAGAAGAAAAAGAAAATAAAAACTTTTTTGTACAGATTGGCTCTTTTAAAAATGAAAGAAGTGCTCAAAAAATAAGAGAAAATGCCGTTTTGCGTTATCAGAATAGAGATATAAAAATAAAACCGGCAAAGATACAAGAGGATGTTGTATATAAAGTTTTTGTAGCCGGCTTTAAAGACGAAACGCAAGCAAGAGAATTTATACGAGAAAATGGTATAGACGGTGCTTTTGTGGCAATTGAAAACTAACTCCTCTTGCCAAAGGCAAAGCTTTAGTGACTGAGTGTGATTTGGACTTTGTTCAAATCATATGAGATTTATAAAGGAGTCAGAATGACTTCTCTTGCCAAAGGCAAAGCTTTAGTGACTGAGT
>JAUPLZ010000041.1 GCA_030836705.1 Campylobacterota bacterium | reverse complement strand
AGACGAGCTTTCAAAACAAGAAAAGATAACCATAACAGACCAAGAAGTTTCAAAGGGTATCTATTTTGAATCAATGCAAATGGGACAAGATCCAAAAGCTGTTTTGGAATACTATAAAAACCAAGGACTTTTGCCGATAGTAAAAATGTCTATGCTAGAAGACAAAGTTCTTACTCTTCTTCTAAACAAAAAACATGAAAAAAAAGGTGAAAATAAGTGAGTTACATTCCTTATGTAGTTGAAAAAACAGGAAGAGGCGAAAGAAGCTATGATATCTACTCTCGCCTTCTAAAAGATAGAATTATTATGCTAAACGGAGAA
Organism: Campylobacterota bacterium; assembly: GCA_030836705.1. GTDB lineage: Bacteria > Campylobacterota > Campylobacteria > Campylobacterales > SZUA-545 > JAUPLZ01. The sequence goes on along the minus strand of JAUPLZ010000041.1, from coordinate 7,598 downwards.
GTTAATGACCATGTCTCCGGCAGTATAGTCGCTCAGCTTCTTTTCTTAGAAGCTGAAGATCCTGACAAGGATATTTATCTTTATATAAACTCTCCGGGAGGAGTTATTACTAGTGGAATGGCAATTTTTGATACAATGAACTATGTAAAACCCGATATAGTGACTATATGCATAGGTCAAGCCGCTTCTATGGGAGCATTTTTGCTCTCAAGCGGAACAAAAGGTAAAAGATACGCTCTTCCGCACGCAAGAATCATGGTTCATCAACCGCTCGGCGGCGCTCAAGGTCAAGCGACTGATATAGCCATTCAAGCAAAAGAGATTCTTAGAATGAAAGAAGAGCTAAATGAGATTATGGCTTTTAATACCGGTCGAGATGTCAAAAAAATATCAGCAGATACTGAAAGGGATTTTTTTATGTCCGCAGCAGAAGCTAAAGAGTATGGACTGATAGATTCGGTAGTAGATAAGAGCAGAAAATAAAAAGGTAAAGAAATGTTAACTAGAAAAGGCAGACCCGCACCAACTTCTTCATCTGATACAGAAGAGGATTTGCAAGAGACAGGATCGACGAATAGTCTATCAAGCTCAAGCGGAGGAAGAGATTCTCAAAGCCAGCTAGACCAATTTGCAAAAAAAATATTGGTTGGGCTTAGTAATGATTCCATGCCGCCTTTTCCAAGTTACTATCAGTTATATTTTGAAAAAATGCTTGATGAGATGCCGTTTGAATTTAAAAAGCAGATAAGCGAGCTTATTGAAACCGAGAGTGATACAGAAAACGAAAAAAGAATGCGTATAGAGCAGCAACTCCAGCAAGGCTTTTCTTTTTCAAAAGAGATACTTCAAGAGGTGAGTATTCTTTATAAAAATGTAAATGCAATGGTTCAAGTAGCTCAAAGAAGAATAGCCGATGCAAAAGCTATAAATAATCCCTCAGCGGTAAAAAATCTTACGCTTGCTGTTGGAAAAGACCTCGAAAAACTTCTTTTGATTTTAAATAGACAATCTGTCAATATAAAAACACTTTATGCCAAATCAGCACAGATTATAAAAGAGGTGCAGGGCGAGACTGTTTATGATGCGCAATACGGCATTTTTAACAAAAGGTATCTTGTAGAGCAGGTTAGAAATGAGGTTGTGCAGATGAAAAAATTTAACCATGTCAGCACGCTTATTGTCGCCAAACTAGGCTCAAGTGTAGCAATTGAGGTTAATGAAAAACAACTTGCAATGATAAACAGAACTATTTCTAAGCTCTTTCTAAAGACCTCAAGAAGAAGCGATGTGGTTGCTCATCTAGGTGATGGGATGTTTGCTATGCTTTTAAAACACACCGATATTGAAAACGCCTCAAGAGCCTGCGGGAGACTTGGTGATATGACCGGACAAACCCATTTTTTTATAGGTGAAAACGAGATTAAGCTAGAAATTAAAATAGGAATCGCACCGCTTGCTATGGATAAAGAGGTAGAAAATATCGTAGCAGAGGCGATGGATGCCCAGCTTCAAGCAGATAGATCATCCGAAGTGTTTAAAGTTTTTTCTGAAAACAATTAAGGTTTTTGATTGATAAGAAAAGTTCTCACATATCCTGATCCTGTTTTAAAAAAAGCATCAAAAGATGTCGAAGTTTTTGATAGCAAGCTTCATCTATTGCTCGATGATATGTACGAAACCATGATTGCAGAAAACGGCATAGGTCTTGCAGCGATACAGATTGGCGTGGATCTAAATGTGTTAATTATAAATATACCGCAAGAAGAAGACGGCGTTCAAATCAAAGAGAATTTAATCGAAGCCATCAATCCACAAATCATCAAAAAAGAGGGCACTACGGTATATAAAGAGGGTTGCTTGAGTATTCCTGAATATTATGAAGAGGTAAATAGAGCCGAAAAAATAGAAATAGTATTCAAAGATAGATTTGGTAATGATAAATCAATTAGCACGGATTCGCTTTTAGCAATCGCATTTCAGCATGAGATGGACCATCTAAAAGGGATGCTTTTTGTTGAGCGATTACCAATGCTAAAAAGAAGAAAGTTTGAAAAAGAGTGGAAAAAAAAGAGCAGAGAGAACAAAAAATTTTAAACTCCATCAACTCCGCAACCTTTGATTATAGCGAAACAAAAGAGGTTAGCGCAGAAGTTAGCTTTACAAAAGGCTTGCCCAGTTTTTCTATAGTCGGTTTGGCAAGTGAAAGCATAAAAGAGTCAAAAGAGAGAGTAAAATCAGCGCTTTTGAATACCGGCTTTGTTTTTCCTCCGTTAAGAATCACCATCAATCTATCCCCTAGCGACTTAAAAAAAGAAGGCAGTCATTTTGATCTTCCAATAGCGCTTCTTATTTCACTCCAAAAAGAAAACAGTTTTTTAGACGAAGAGTTTAAAAAAAATCTATTTGTTTTTGGGGAATTGGGATTAGACGGAAAAGTAAAAGATACAACCTTAATATTTCCGATAGTGCTTTCGCTTGCAAAAAAAAGAGAAAATATTGTTGTTTTGACATCAAAAGAGAGCGCTCAAAAACTCTCAAATATTCCTTTTATTACAGTTTATGGGATCGATACGCTTGAAGAGGCGGTAAAGTTTTTTAAAAACGAAGAGCCGCTCCAGAAAATAGAGCCGAAAAAAATCAATTCTAACTCTTTATTTCTTGATAAGGAATATTTCTTTGATAATACATTTGAGCTTGATTTTTCCGATGTCAAAGGGCAAAAAGTTGCAAAAAGAGCAGCTTTAATAAGTGCCGCCGGTATGCACAATATACTTTTTACTGGAAGTCCTGGGTGCGGAAAAAGTATGATAGTAAAAAGACTAAAAGAGATACTTCCGCCTGTTAGTATTGATGAGGTCTTAAAAAAATCAATGCTTGATGCGAATGATGGCAAAGAGCCTTCTTTCTCTGTAAAAAGGGCATTTCGTCAGCCGCATCATAGCTCTACAAGAGCCAGTATTTTTGGCGGCGGAAGTAAGAGTGCAAAAATAGGCGAGGTCGCCTTGGCAAATCATGGAGTTTTGTTTTTTGATGAACTCCCTCATTTTTCAAAAACAATTTTAGAGGCATTAAGAGAACCGCTTGAAGACAACCGACTTCTAATTTCAAGAGTCAATTCCAAAATAGAGTACGAAGCGCAGTTTTTATTTGCAGGAGCGATGAATCCTTGTCCGTGCGGCAATTTGCTTTCTAAAACAAAAGAGTGCAGATGTACGGAACTTGAAGTTCAAAGATACAAAAATAGGCTATCGGATCCGTTTTTGGATAGAATTGATTTGTTTGTAGCAATGGATGAAAGCGGGATGGATAATGCGCATATGGTTAGTTCAAAAGAGATGTTTGAGATGGTCTTAAACGCTTTTAGGATGCAAAAAAATAGAGAGCAAAAAAACCTTAACGGTAAATTGAATGAAAAAGAGATAGCTCAATTTTGCAAGCTAAATATAGAAACAAATGATATTCTGCAAAAAGCAGTAGAGAGATTTGGACTCTCTATGCGAAGCATAAACAAAGTTCTTAAAGTTTCAAGAACCATAGCAGACCTTGAAAGTTCGTCTGAAATACAAAAGCCTCATATATTAGAGGCTTTTGCGTTTAGATATAGAGTATAAAACTACTTGTCGTGACAGGCTATGCAAACTTTGCTTGCTTTGTTATTGTCCGTTTTCAAAAAAGTAGCAGATCTTGCATGTGGATTGTGACAACTTCCGCACTCAACATAACCGTCTCTTAATAGATCCGCAATAGTAGTGGCGCCAACCCACTCGGTTAAGACAAAATTGGTAGGTCTAAGTCCAGCAGGCGGTGTAGCTTCATCCCCACGGTATGGAATAGAAACAGGATGGTCGTTGGTCAAATCCCCACTTTGTCCCACTGCAAAAAGACCGCTTAAGTTAACCGGTGTGTAGTTCCCGTTATAGTTTACATATTGACCGGTTGCTACATATCCGCCGGTTCCTGCGACATTGACTATGGAATTTATACCGCTTACGCCGTCATGACAGCTTAAGCAAACGGCAGATGCCGGATTAAGCGTAGCAGTAGACAGAGTACCTGCCATGGTCTCGCCTGCGGTATCGGGCGCAGTTGCTCCATAAAGAGTGAAGCTTGTTCTTAGTGGATTGCCCTTATTCCACAGCGGCGCACCGGAAAAATAACTGCTAGAACCATGCGGAGTATGACAAAATGCACAAATTTGATTATCCATGCTTCCATCGTAGTTTCTAGGCGATAAGTCATGAAAAGTGCCTTGAATCTGCTCAACCGGAACTGCTGCATTAAGATTTGTAAAACCAAGAAAAACCAACGAAAAAAACCAACCAAACGCTTTAGCGTCAATAGGCAGCTTTTTCATTATAACCCCTTTTTTGATAAATATACGAACTAAGCGATATTTTTAATTTTTGAAATGAGATAAAAAACACGATTAAATCATTTTTTATATATTGCTTTGAAAAACTTAAACTGTAATTTTACAAAAAATTTCTTAAGATATTCTTTTTTCTTATAATGAAAATTTAAAATCCAAAAAATATTACCATTGTGAAATAATTTGGGGTATAATTTTTTTGATGTTTTGTTGATTTTAACAAGGGGGTACAATATGAAGACGCTAAAGATGCTATTAATTGCATTGCTTAGTTTTTCGCTAGTAGTCGGAATGACGGCTTGTAGTGAAAAGGCAGAAGAGGATCCAACAAGTGTCGATGATACGACTGATGACACAACCGATGATACGACGGATGACACAACAGATGACACAACCGATGATGTGGTTGATGACACAAATGTCGATACGATAAGCAAAATAAGCCTAGGCGGCTTTGTAAGCTTTAATGTAAAAAATGCGACCGGTTTAATTGCGACTGAAGAGTCGGCGACGCAAACCGCTAGCAAAAGAAGAACTGTAAGAAGCGACGGGAAGATGGTGCCTGTTTTTGAATTTTATGACAAAGAGAGGTTTGAAACTCTTAAAAAAAGTAGAGCCGATGATGAGAAAACTACTAACTTATTTAGTATAGATGCGAACGGTATTGCATCGCCCGCTATTGAGAGCTCAAGATATGATGTCAAAGTTCAATACAGTCTACTTTCTAGAGACGGTGATTATATTTATATAGCAATGGATCCTGGATTTGATGAGTGGGGTAATCTAAGCTGGAGCAGTGAAGCAGAAGGTACTAGACAATTAATCGGCGAGAGCAATTGTTCTGTTTTTAAAGTTTCGTTGGCTGATAATAATTTCACATGTTTAGATCCTGGATATCTTGCATTTCCAGTTACTGAGGATTTTAGAAAAGTGCTAAGTGATTCATCTTCTAAGCCTTTGCAAATGGATGAAGAAGGTAATATCTACTACTTAACAGCTCCGTTTACAAGACAATCGCAGTGCTGGAATGAATGGGATGCGGATACTCAACAAAATGTAGAGAAGTGCTACTATTATTTCGACTACGATTGGAGTGATAATAAGATTTTAAGAAAAGTCTCTCCGGAAGGCGTAGCTACAAATCTAACACCTGATACAAATCAGATTACGAATTTCAAAGTTATTCCTGATGGCTCGATAGTGTATATGTATTATGATACAGCAACCGGCGGCGGCGGATTGAAGCTTTATAGCGACGACTCAACCAATACGCTTACAGATACATGGTATGGCGATACATTTTTTACAACCGATGATATGGGAACTGTTATATACGGAAGTAGTAATTACGGATGGGGAGATAACGGTATACAGTTTTCACAAAAACATCCGACAATTGCAGGTGCTAAAAAAACGCAAACACTTAGTACAAAGCTGTTTACAACAAGAAGCAACTCTCCTACTCCAAATAGAATCATAGTTGCCGATGACGGTGCTATATATGGTCTATTTACTGAAGATATGAGTTATTGGGATAATACAAGTAACACATGGGTTGCAAACCTTGCGTTAAATGTATTTAGAATACTTCCTTATAAAGCAAGTCCGGTAGCTTCTATAAAGCTTAATCAAAGCAACTGGTGGGATGCGATGAATGGTATAGATTTCCAAATCTCAAAGGGGTATTTATACTTTGTAGAGACCGAGGAACATCCGCAAAACTACTATTCAGCTAGACAAGTTATTAAAATAGTAAGAACGCTAGATGGAGAAACTACAACCCTTCTTGATTCAAAAGAAACTGTAGACGGTGATCTTGCTTGGAATGATAGATATGAGATTTTTAACTGGAAGCTTTCAGGGGATATTATCTACTTTAGCGCATTTGATAATGCCAATAGCAAAGTGGTAACAGGTGAGATTGATGCGAAAAAAGTCAAACAAGGAAAGAGTTCGGATGAATATCTAGTTATCAAAGAGGCTGCGTCTGCTCTAGGTTCTATGGCATCTATAAAAGATATGGAGATTTTAACGCCAAAAGCTCCTGCTGTTGATACGGGAAGCGATCCTCTTATAACAAGATACTATACAGATCCGGAGAATCTATACTCAGCATCGATTGATTTTTCAAAATATATGGATAATGAAAGTGTAAATAGTAGAGTAAAAGTAGTTGATAGTAGTGATAATGAAGTCAATACTATGAAAATCTGGTTATATCAAACCTTGCATTTAATCATGGATACGAACACTTCAAATGCTGTTACTGACCCGCTTAATAATAACACTAAGTACACTATCAAAATCGGTACTTCAAATGATGACAGAGCTGAAGATAGATTCGGATGGTATCTAAACGATGTGTATAACGGCATATCTTTTACAACTATTCCTGATGAAGGATGGTATCAAGCCACAACGGAAAGAATCGAAGGACTTACTGACGGTATAGCAGCAAGATTATTAAGTAAAGATACAACAAGCAATTACAACAAATATGCTCTTTTAACAGACCAGCTTGACTCTCCTAATGTAAAGGTTGAGTTTTCTTTTAGAATGAAAGGCGACTATTCAAACAGTTTCTCTCTTATGTTAAAAGATGCGAAAAAAGTTGATTGGGATAAAGTTTACAGCGGCGGCACAACTTATACAATCAGTGATGGAACAAATGACTGGGAGAGAGTTGAGGGATATTACAAAGATTTAGAAGGAAAAGTTTACAAGCAAGTATGGGAAGATAATGTTCAGTATTTGAATGTATACGATGAAGTTAATTCAACATTTGTAGTTAAAAAGTACAAATGGCTTGATTGGGCAAGAGTAGATGCTGAACTTAACCGCTATGTTTCATACTGGAATAATGTCGGCGAATATATCAAAAAATATGCGCAAGACGGTACATATATCACAACATACTATAGAGAAGAGGGTTATTACGAAAATGAAGAGACACATGCTAAGTATAGATACAATGCAGGCGATTATCGCAATATAGTTGACTATGACGATATTCTTGATTGGTCAACCGGAACATATACTTGGAAAGACTCTTATTTTGCAGAATCTAATGGTAGCGAGGTAGTAGGGTTTGATTATTGGTCATTGACAGATCTTGCAGGCGGATATGATGATGAATTGACTAATGAGGAAGAGAGAACTCAGTTTACATTCTTGTGGGGTGCTGACGAGGATGCTACTGAATCAGGCGAGCTTAAATGGATAAATGAGT
>JAUPLZ010000369.1 GCA_030836705.1 Campylobacterota bacterium | reverse complement strand
GAATAGCCACAAATATCCCAAATGCGGTTGCAATAAGCGCTTCACTTATTGCTGGCGCTACGGCAGAAAGCGTGACACCCTCTTTGAAAGTTGAAAAAGATTCCAATATACCGACAACGGTTCCGAATAGTCCAATAAAAGGAGCCGTTGACGCGATTATACTAAGAATAGTAAGTCCGGTTGTAGCCTCTTTTAGTGCAACCTCGTAGCACCCTATATAAAAAGACTTTGAACCCTCTTTACCTCGGCAATTAAATAAAAAAGATTGAGAACTCAACCTGTCGCCACCTTTTAAAAAGATGTTTGTAGAGTTCTTTTCAATCTCGCTCCATTTTTTTAAAAAAAGTATTTTGTAAACAAAAAGCCAAATAGTAGCAATAAAGTAAATCGAGAGCAGCAAAACTACCAAAACAGAAACTGCTGAACTCTTTTCAATCCACTCAATTAATACAGCCATAAACTACAGTTTACCTCTAGCACTGGCTTCTATTTTTGCTTCAACAACCGAGAGAATAAGATTTGAGTCTTTTGCATCTTTTAGCAACTGCTTCGCTTTATCAAGCGCTTTTGCAATTTCACTATCAGTCTCGCCTCTAATAGCAACAGCGCCATCCACAAGAGCCGTCACTCTATTTTCTGTTACTTCAACATAACCCCAATCTATAGCTACGCTTTCAACAGCCGAATCATTTTTTTTAATATCGACAACTCCAGCACTTAATAATGAAACCAAAGAAGCATGTCCAGGCAAAACCCCAAACTCTCCCTCGCTTCCAGGAAGAAGGACGCTTTGAACATCGCCAGCGAATATCTTACCGGAAGGAGTGATAATTTCCAATTTTAAAGTATTCATTTTACGCCTTAGCTTTTAAATCTTTTGCCTTTTGTACAACTTCTTCGATAGTACCAACCATATAAAAAGCCATTTCAGGAAGCTCATCGTGCTTTCCTTCTATAATCTCTTTAAATCCTTTAATTGTATCTGACAAAGAAACATATTTTCCTGGGCTACCTGTAAAAACTTCAGCCACGAAAAACGGTTGAGAAAGGAATCTTTCAATCTTTCTTGCTCTTGCAACAACAAGCTTATCTTCTTCTGATAGTTCATCCATACCAAGAATAGCAATAATATCTTGCAAATCTTTATATTTTTGTAGAATTTTTTGAACACCTGTCGCAACTTGATAATGATCTTCACCAAGAATTTGAGGATCAAGAAGTCTACTTGTTGAATCAAGTGGATCAACAGCCGGGTAAATACCTTTTTCTGCAATTTTTCTATTTAGAACCGTTGTTGCATCAAGGTGAGCAAAAACAGATGCAGGAGCTGGGTCAGTCAAGTCATCCGCAGGAACATAAACTGCCTGAACAGATGTAATTGAGCCATTTTTTGTTGATGTAATTCTCTCTTGCAATGCACCCATCTCTCTAGCTAGTGTTGGCTGGTATCCAACGGCAGACGGTATACGACCAAGAAGAGCCGACATTTCAGAACCTGACTGAGCATATCTAAAAATATTATCAATAAACATAAGAACATCAAGTCCCATCTCATCTCTAAAATACTCAGCCATTGTAAGACCAGTAAGAGCTATTCTATTTCTAGCACCTGGTGGTTCACTCATTTGACCATAGCACAAGGCAACTTTATCAAGAACATTAGAGTCTTTCATTTCATGATAAAGGTCGTTACCTTCACGCGTTCTTTCACCAACGCCGGCAAATACAGAATAACCGCTATGCTTATAAGCAACATTATGGATAAGCTCCATAATAATAACTGTCTTTCCAACTCCAGCACCACCAAACAATCCAACCTTGCCACCCTTTGCATAAGGCGCTAAAAGGTCAACAACTTTTATACCAGTCTCAAAAGCTTCTGTTTTTGTATCTTGCTCTTCATAACTTGGAGGATCTCTATGAATTGACCACTTTTGTTTTACTTCAACTTTTGGTCCCTCATCAATAACATTTCCAACAACATCAAAAATTCTACCAAGCACTTCTTCACCAACTGGCACTTGAATAGGGTTTTGCATAGCAATAACTTTCTGACCTCTTGCTATACCCTCAGAAGCATCCATTGCTATGGTTCTTACTCTATTATCCCCTAAGTGTGCTGCTACTTCACAAACTAATGCTTGTTGCTTTCCTTCAAGATTAAACCTAATTTCTACTGCTTCGTTGATTTGTGGCAGATATTTTTCAAAATCTACATCAATTACAGGACCTCTTACGGCTACAACTACACCTTCCATCATTTCTCCTTTATTTCATAGCTTCTACGCCGCTTATTATCTCTATCAACTCGGTTGTTATAGATTCTTGACGCGCTTTGTTATATTCAAGTTTTAAATCTTTTACCATATCTTTTGCATTATTTGTTGCTGAATCCATAGCCTGCATTCTAGCACTATGCTCAGCCGCTAGTGAATCTACTAAAGCGTAGTACAAATTATACTCTACATATTTTCTCACTAACGACTCCAAGATAGACTCATCGTCATTTGGTTCAAAATCTATCATTGACGAATATTCTGTTTTTTCAATTTTACTAACATCAATTGGAAGAATATTAATCTCTTTTAGCTCTTGAGTAATCATGTTTAAATACCCATTGTAAATAAGAGTAACTTGATCCGTATCTCCATTTTGAAAATCTTCGATGCTTTTACCAATAAAGGTTCTTGCGTCTTCGTACGACGGAGAAGAACTAAGACCTCTTACATCATCAAGAAGCTCTATTCCTTTAAATTTAAAAAACTCAGAGCCTTTCTTTCCTATAGATCTTAATCTTACTTTAACCTTATCGTTTTTCAAAGAATCTAATTTGTTCTTTGTAGCTTTAATAGTCTGATAATTAAAACCACCGCAAAGACCCTTATCTGCAGTAACAAAAATAAGATCGCATTTTTTGATATCTTCTTTTTTGAGATTTGCAAAATATCTACTACTTATCCCACCAACTTTATGTTGTTGAATTTGATATGCGATACTAGATAAAACTTGATTTATCTTAACCGAATACTCTCTAGATTTTTTTGCAATCTCTTCAGCTCGCTTCAACTTTGCAGTTGAAACAAGCTTCATAGCTCTAGTTGTTTTTTGAGTATTTGAAACACTCTTAATGCGTCTTTGAATATCTTTTAGATTAGCCATATCAAACCTTAGTTCGCACTAAAGACCGTAAGAAAATCTTCCAATGCTTTTTTTAGTGCAGCTTCAGTATCGTTATCAATCTTTTTTGTTGATCTTATATTTTCCAGAATTGACGGATACTTTGCTTCAAGGAATGG
>JAUPLZ010000368.1 GCA_030836705.1 Campylobacterota bacterium | reverse complement strand
TTTTTCCAAATCATCACTGTCGATTAAATGTTTATAATCTTCCACTATTTTTGGTGTTAAATATTTATAGCAAGCATACAAAAGCCATCTTGCATCGTCTGTATTTCGAATTTTTTTATAATTTCTATATGCATCGATATAGCTTTTTATCACAAAATCAACAACCTCTTCATTCTCCATATCAATATTTTTTGGTATGCTAAAAGTTAATTTTGGAGCAATGTAATTTTGATTTTTTATAAGATGTTTGTTTTTTGAATATACGATAGGCCAAAAATATAGACTATTGTAATTTTTTCTTGATATGGAAGCTAGGCTATCGCCATTTTTTACGATATATTCCACAAAGACAAGAGCGGGTTTTTGTTCGGCTATTTCCGTCTTTGGCTCTGGAACGGGCTCTGGCTCCGGAGTCGGTTCTAGCTTTGCAACAGGCTCCGGTTCTGCGACTGGTTCTGGAGTCGGTTCCGGTTCTGGTTCTTGAACTTGGGCTGCTGTCTCTTGTATGGTAGTGTTATCTTCAGTCTTTTCTTCCGGTGCCGGTTTTGCCGCCTCTACTGCTTGAGCAACTTCAGGCTCTATAACTTCTAATGAGCTGATATATTTAGCAAGTGCCGTTACTTCTTGATCGTTAAGATTTACAACCTTCCCGCTCATCATGCTGCCAAAACCATATACGCTTCTGCTTTTGTCTTTGTAGCCTTTTATGGCGTTTATTACGCTCTCTTCTTTCCATCCGGATATTATTTTACTAACACCTAATGATCTTTTTTCTGCTTTTTCTCCGTGACAGATGCCACATTTATATTTTTCATAAACATCTTCGCCAAAACCAAAAAGAAGTGAAGAACTACCTAATACAAATAGCGTTAAAATTAATTTATTCATGTTTGCTTCCATTAAAAAATTTTTACAATAAAATTTTACAATAATTTACCCGTTAAATAACTAATATAACTTTTATTTATATAACATGCAAATACAAACAGCTATGATTTTGCTTGCCGGCAAATATATAAAAAGTTAAACCTCCTTGTGATAAAATCGTCACTTACTTAAAGGATTGTATTTATGAATGATGATATTTTTGGTGAAAATCAAACACCAGAAGATAAGTTTTTTCAGATTTTGTGCTCAATGAACAAAGATGTCGTAAGAAATGAACTTGCGAAGCTTTTTGAGAAGTTAGTAGTGCTTGAGAAGCTTTCCGATGATGTTGATGTTGAAAAAAAAATAAGAGCATATAAATATGAAAATGCTCAGCAGCTAGAGAGGATGTTACAGAATCTATATTTGCATATAACAGCGGATATGATCGCACAACATGAATAGAGCCCTTTTTTTATGGCTTTTTTTTATAAGTTTATTGTTTGCTATTCCTGATGGATATTTCGCAAAAGAGGAAGAAGTTGTTTTAAAAAAAGATGAAGTCGCTTTGTATGAAGCGAGCGGAAATAAGTTTTTTTTTAGATGGACTTTATATGTCAATAACGGTTTGGTTATGCATTATAACTATGATGGATTTCCCTATCAAAACATTTTGTACAAAAAGCACAAATTAAACAGTTTTAAAATACCGCTAAAGCGCGGTTTTGACAATCATATGCAAGCGCCTTACATAATGGTGGTGTTTAAAGAGTTTAGAGAGAAAGAGGCTTATTTTACGGTCTATTTGTACGACCCGATGAAATCTATAAAACTAAAAAGGGAATAAATTTGGATCTTAGCAGGGTAGAAAAAACAATACAAGGTTTTATTGAATCGCTAAACAATGTTAGCGTAAACGAAATGTACAAAAAACTCCCAAAGGGCAAAATGCTAAGAGCTAGACTTATAAAAATGATAGCTTTGGATAGTGCGCTGGGCGATAAAGTTGCGGCTATTATTGAGATGATTCATCTTTCAAGTCTTTTGCATGACGATGTTATCGATGAAGCCGCTACAAGAAGGGGTGAGCCGTCAATTAATGCGCTTTATTCCTCTAAGCACGCCGTTATGCTTGGTGATATTTTTTACTCAAAAGCTTTTTATGAGCTATCTTCAATGGATGAAAAAGTTGCAAAATCAATTTCGTCGGCGGTTACTAAGCTCTCTATTGGGGAACTTATGGATGTTGAGCTTGCAAATTCTTTTAATGAAGATGCTGAACTTTATTATGAAATGATATATCTAAAAACAGCCTCTTTGATAGAAGCAACCGCTCATTGTGCGGCAATTATAAGCGATAAAAATGAAGATGATTATAAAATTTTCGGTAAGAATTTGGGAATAGCTTATCAGATAATCGATGACATATTGGATGTGACTCAAGATGAAAAAACTCTCGGCAAGCCTGCGTTTAGTGATTTTAAAGAAGGGAAAACAACCCTTCCTTTTATAATAATGCATGAAAGAGTTGACGAAAAAGATAAAAAATATCTAAAGAGTCTATTTAAAAAAGAGCTTGCGCAAGATGAAATAGCTTGGATAAAAGATAAGCTAAATAGTACAGATGCAATAAAATTTTCAAAGCAAAAAGCAAAAGAGCTAGCCATTGAAGCATCTTTGAAAGCCAAAAACAATAAAGAGCTGTTAAGTTTAATAGACGGCATGATAAATAGGAGTTACTAGTGCACTATATTTTAGTAAGTTTTTCGCATAAAAACACAGATCTTACCACTAGAGAAAAACTCTCTTTCGATAAAAAAACACAAGTTGATATATTGGAAAAGTTAACCGATTGTGATTGTATAAGCGAGGCAATAGTGCTCTCTACTTGCAATAGATTGGAAGTAATAGCAAATGCAAACAATAACACAAGGTCGATAAGTAAAATTTTTGAAGTTCTGAATCTCTTTAGCGGCATAAACAAAAACGAACTAGAAGGAAGAGCGGATATTTTTGAGGATGAAGGAGCGGTAAAGCATCTATTTAGCGTTGCCGCTGCACTTGAAAGTTTGGTAGTCGGAGAAAATCAGATAATAGGTCAGCTAAAAGATGGCTATAATCTTGCAAAAGAGAATAAGTTTTGCGGTGCAAAAATATCTAGACTTATTGAGTTTTCGTTTAGATGTGCGGCAGAAATCAAATCCGCAACAAACATAGGCAAAAATCCGGTCTCCGTAGCAAGCGCCGCAGTTGCTCAGGCAAAAGATGCTCTTGGCAGTTTAGAGGGTTATACCGCTATTGTTTTTGGCACGGGAGATATGGGTGTTCTTACGACAAAGCATTTAGTTGGAAATGGCGCTAGTGTAATAATGGTAGGCAGAGACCTTGCAAATACAGAAAAAATAGCCGCAGAAATATCGGATAAAGTAAGAGCCGAGCCGTACTCAAATATCACCAATCTAATCAACTCTCATGTGCTTTTCTTTACGGCAACCGGCGCTCCGGTGGCGCTTATTACAAACGACATGATAATCGAGAGGGATTTTCATAGATATTGGTTTGACCTTGCCGTTCCAAGAGATATAAATATAAAAGAAAATAGCAGAATAACAGTCTATGAGGTTGACGACTTAAAAGCGATTGTAAAGAAAAACATGAGTTTAAGAGAGGATGAGACTTCAAAAGCTTTTAAAATCGTAGGTGAATATACAAATAATTTTTATAAATGGCTAGAGACGCTATCGGTTGATCCTATAATAAAAGAACTAAGAGCAAGTGCACAAAATATAGCAAAAGTCGAATTGGAAAAAGCGATAAACAAAGGGTATATACCAAAAGAGCATGAAAAGGCAGTTTCTGCTATTTTGCACAACTCTTTTAAAGCGTTTTTGCATAAACCGACTACTGCTATAAAAAATATAGCCGATAAGCCTGAGGCTGATTATTTTATAGAGGTAGTAAAACAGATGTTTAATGTTGAAGAGGATAGAATTAAACTTACCTCAAAAGAGAACAAGGAACAAGAAAAGTAAATGAAATTTTCAAAAATATTTTTACCAACACTAAAAGAATCACCAAAAGAGGCGGTTTTAAAATCTCATATCTATCTTCTTAGAGCTGGTTTTATAGCTCAAGTTGCAGCCGGAGTTTATGATCTTTTGCCTCTTGGCAAAAAAGTGCTTGATAATATAAAAAAAGTAGTCGCGGAAGAGCTTGATAAAGCAGGCGCTCAAGAGGTGAGTTTGGGGTTTGTTACGCCTATTTCGATGTGGGAAAAAAGCGGAAGATATTTTAGATACGGCAAAGAGCTTTTAAGATTTGCAGATAGACACGGTAATGGTTTTGTGCTTGGACCTACACATGAAGAGATGATGGTAGAGCTTGTCAAAAACAGAGTAAAAAGCTATAAGCAGCTCCCGTTAAATCTCTATCAAATCGGTTTAAAATTTAGAGACGAAGCAAGACCTAGATTTGGACTTATGAGAGGCAGAGAATTTGTCATGAAAGACGGATACAGCTTTCATTCGAGTGTTGAAGATATGCAAAGAGAATTTGCATTGATGCAAGAGACATACGGCAAGATATTCAAGAGGTTAGGACTTGATTTTAGAGTTGTAGACGCTGATAGCGGCGCAATAGGCGGAAGCGGAAGCAAGGAGTTTATGGTTTTGGCTGAAAGCGGCGAGGATACTATTGTAGTTTGCCAAAAGTGTAGTTATGCTTCAAACATAGAAGCGGCAAAAAGGGTGAAAAAAATATACCCAGAGGGCGAAATTTTGTCGAAAAAAGAGGTTTTTACACCGAATCTAAAGACAATAGAGGAGCTAAGTGAATTTTTCAAACTCCCAAAAGATAGATTTGTAAAAGCTGTTGCAAAAAAAGCTCTTTATGATGACAAAGAAGAGATAGTGCTGTTTTTTATAAGAGGAAATGATGAGCTTGAAGAGACAAAAGCTTGTAATGCCGTAAAGGCGAACGAGCTTGTCGATGTTGAAGAAGCAGAGCTTGAAAAAGCAGGCATTGTCAGCGGATTTATTTCTTTTCTTAACCAAAACGAAAAAATCATAATCGACAGTGAGCTAAAAAACGAAAAAAATATGATTTGCGGCGCGAATAAAAAAGATTATCACATAACTGGAATTGATGTTGATTTTGATGATGAGGTTTTTGATGATATTATTGCCGTAAAAGAGGGCGATAGTTGTGTTTGTTGCGGTGCTTCGCTAACACATACAAAAGGTATAGAAGTAGGGCATATTTTCCAGCTAGGTACAAAATATTCAGAACCTTTAGAGGCTTATTTTTTAAACGAACAAGGCAAAACAATGCCTTTTGTTATGGGAACATACGGAATTGGAGTAAGCAGACTAATAGCCGCTATCATAGAACAGCATCACGATGAAAAAGGATGTATTTGGACAAAAGAGAGTACACCGTATATGGTTGATGTGGTTACTGCAAACATAAAAGACGAAGCGCAGATGGATTTGAGTGAAAATATATATTCAAATCTTCAAAAAAATAATATTTCCGCATTGTGGGATGATAGAAACGAGAGAATCGGTTTTAAATTAAAAGATTATGAGTTAATAGGCATTCCGTATGCAATAATAGTGGGAAAAGAGGCGTCGTTCGGGCAAGTAGAATTTGTAGAGAGAAGAACTCTAAAAAATGAAATTATGAGTTTTGATGAAGCCATCAGCAGGATAAAATCGCTAGCATGATAGTCTATTTCTTAATTTATCTTTTTGTTGAGGTTATGGCGATATCACAATTTATCCAATATTTCGGCGGATTGATATTTTTTATAGAAATAGTTGTGTCATTTATTGTGGGTGCTTTGATTCTTTCAAATTTTAAATATGCAATCGTCGAACAGCTGAATAATTTTGCTTTTGGAAGAATAAACTATGCAGAATTTGTCTCAGTAAGTGCGTTTACGCTTATAGGGGCAGTTTTGCTGATGATTCCTGGAATATTAACCGATGTAGTCGGGATTGTGATGCAGTTTGAATTTTTTGCTATTTTTATCAAAAGAATTCTGTTTAAAAATAACATTGAGAGTGAAAAAAAATACAACAACAAAAGGAGTGAAGATGATTATATCGATGTCGAAATTGTCGAAAATGATAAAAATAACAGCAGCAATTTTATTGAGCGTTAATTTGCTATATGCAAATAACGATAAGGAGATTGCGGATTTTGTTAAAAATAACATAAGAAAGGGTGATGGCGTTGAGATAAAAAGCGTTACCGTTTCTTCTGTCGTAAAAACAAAAGATCTTGGAGATTGGGAAGCTGTTATACTTAAAATAGACCTTGAGATAGATAAGAACAAACAGTCAAAATATGAAATTTTGTTTAGAAAAAACAATTTGATGGCATTTGATGTTATAGATATTAAAACAAGAAAATCTATAAAAGATAGCTTCTCTCCGCCTTTCGAGAGTAAATATTATAAAAAAGACAGGATAATAGCCGGTGATAAAAGCGGAAACGCAAAACACAAAATCGTAATTTTTAGCGACCCTTTGTGTCCGTTTTGTCTTGATTTAACTCCTGATATTATAAGTTTTGTAAAAAAGCACCCAAATGATATCTCTTTGTATTTTTACCATTTGCCTTTAGAGTCGCTCCACCCATCTTCTCCTACAATAATCAAAGCGGCGTTGGCGCTTGAAGAGTCCGGCTATAAAGATGTCGTAGAAAAGCTTTACAAAGCGGAATTTGATCCAAAAATAATTGACGAAGAGAAAATTCTTAAAGCGTTTAATGAATATTTTAAAACAACACTTACAAAAGCTCAAATCAATACAGACTCAATAAAAAAACATCTTCAAGAAGATGTGCAAATAGCAAGCAGCGCCATGGTTAGAGGCACGCCGACTGTTTATATAGACGGCAAAAAGGATGACAGAGGCGAAGCTTTTGATAAATTAAAAAAGAAATTAGAAAAGTGAGTTAAAATTGGAAAAATTAATAATAGCAAGCAGAGGCAGCATATTGGCTCTTTGGCAGTCTGAACACATAAAAAGCAGACTAGAGGGTATGTACCCTAGTATGAAAGTTGAGATTAAGCAGTACAAAACCCAAGGCGATAAGATTTTGGATGTGCCACTCGCAAAAATAGGCGGAAAAGGGCTTTTTACAAAGGAGCTTGAAGAAGCTATGTTAAAGGGTGATGCGCATATTGCGGTTCATAGTCTAAAAGATGTTCCGACAAGATTTGAAAACGGATTTGTTCTTGCAGCTGTGACAAAAAGGGAAGATGTAAGAGATGCCTTTTTGAGCGAAAAATATATGAGTTTGGATAATTTGCCAAAAGGCGCGGTTGTTGGAACCACAAGCCTTAGAAGAAAGATGCTACTTCTAAAACACAGACCTGATCTGGTTATAAAAGACTTGCGAGGCAATGTTCAATCAAGAATGCAAAAGCTAAAAGACGGCGTGTATGATGCTATTATTCTCGCAACTGCTGGATTAAATAGGCTGGGCATAAAAAATGAAGTAAAGCATATTGTTCCGATAGATGAATCCATTATGATTCCCGCGATGGGTCAAGCCGCACTTGGCATAGAGACAAGAAATGATGCAGAGATAATCAAAATAGTCTCAACTCTTATGGATGAGTCCTCACATATTGAAACCACAATTGAGAGGGATTTTATAGATACTCTAAACGGCGGTTGCCAAGTGCCAATAGGTGTAAATGCGAAGCTATATAAAGACGGGAAGATATCTATTAATGCAGTAGTCGGCATGCCTGATGCAAGTGAATTTATAACAGAGAGTATTGTTGTTACAAAAGATGAGTATAAAACAATCGGTGCAAAGCTAGCAAATGTTTTTATAGATAAAGGCGCAAGAGAGCTTCTAAAAAGAGCCGAAGCTATTGCTTTTAACTAATAATAGTTCCCAAATAAAATACGATAAATAGCAAAACTAAGACAAAAAATCTGTAAGCAATCCTTGCAGGTTTTTTGAAATTTTTTATAAAAATTCCACAACCAAAAAACATCACAAAAAGTAAAGTTGCAAGTGTGATTTTCGCAATAAAAATATCACTATTTAAAAGATTTTGATTTTTGTATATCATCAATGCGCCAGAAGCAATAATGGCAATAGTAAAAAAAAGCAAAATTGGAAGAGATTTTTTGTAAAAATCCAAAGGGTTTAAAGCACCTTCTTTAAGAAATCTTCTAAAAATCAATCTATCCAAAATAATATAACCAGTAAAAACGCTAATACTAATAAAATGTATAAAAAACATGCCTGCCTTAATTCTTTTCTATGTGTTATAATATCAACTAAAAACTTTTATATCAAAAAATAATAATTAGGAGTTGCATAAAATGTCAGATGGCGCTATGAAAAAAGTTGATCCGTCAAGTCAGGAGTTCAAAGAGGTTCATGAGAAAACGATTAAATTTACAGATGGTGTGTTAGGGCAGTTTGGATTTGTCTATCATCCGGATAAAGAGGTTGTGCAAAGCGTGCAATTTGGACTAACTAGAAATAAGTTAATTTACAACAAAAGATATTGTCCTTGCTTTTTTGTAACCGGAAATAAAGAAGAGGATAGAATTTGTCCTTGCAAACCTGCACTTGAAAAAGAAATTCCGACTGACGGAAGATGCCATTGCGGTATCTTTTGCACTCCGGAATTTGCTGCGGCTCAAAAAATGCAAGAAGATATTGAAGAAAGTGTACATAAACACTCAAGAGGCTTGTCAAAAGAGGAGTGTGAATTTCTTTTGAAAAAAGAGCAGCTTGATAGCAGTGAGCTTGAAGCGCTTATTGAAGCAAGAGAACTCAGTATGGTTAAATTTCAAATAGCAGATGTAAGAGAGTGGATGGAGTATAAAAATATAAGAATAAAAGGGGTTGACCATCTAGTTCCGACTACAAGTTTTTATGAGTCTGTAAAAGTAGTTGATAAGGATGTGCCTGTTATAGTTTACTGTCATGTTGGTTCAAGAAGTGCCTATTGTCAAAAGATGATGAAAAGCATGGGATTTAAGCATGTAGGAAATCTTACGCACGGGATAGTATCATACCAAGGCAAAATGGAGAGAGGATGAAAAAGACACTATTTTTTTTCTTAGTATTTGTTTTTTCTGCTACTTTTTTGTATGCAGAAACAATGAAAAATGCGACAGTTGAAGCGATTGGAAAAGAGACGGCTTTAGAGCTAAAAAAAACACTGATGTCAAAAATGCAAGAGAGTATAAAAAAAGATGGAGTTGTAAAAACTATCGATTTTTGCGCTAAAAACGCTCTTGTTTTAACGGAAGAGGTCGGTAGTCAAAAAAAGGGCGTTAAGATAAAAAGAGTCTCTCAAAAACAAAGAAACGATTTTAACGCACCTGATAAAATAGACGAAGTAGCATTTGAGTATTTTAAACAGTTAAAAGAGCATGACGGAGAGTATCCAAGCTCTTTCATGACTAGGCTAAGACATAAGAAAAATAAAGATATAAACATTTATAGATATTATGAGCCTATGATTATTCAAGAGCCTTGCTTGGCTTGTCACGGAAGCGATATTAAGCCGGAGGTCAAGAAAGCGATAAATAGTTTTTATCCTAATGATAAAGCGGTTGATTATAAGCTTGGCGATTTAAGAGGGCTTATAAGCGTGGAGATTACTCCGGATATATTTGAGGTAAAGCAATAGATTGAGAGCGGCAGTATTTGATAGCGGAGTTGGCGGACTTACGGTTGTGAAGTCGTTGATAAAGAGCTCCATTTTTAGTGAGATTATTTATTATGGCGACACAGCAAGAGTTCCATATGGAAACAAGGATGAAAATACGGTTATAAGATATTCACTGGAAGTTTTAGAATTTTTTAATAATTTTGATGTGGATCTTATGATAGTTGCTTGCAATAGCGCGAGTGCATTTGCGCTAGAGGAGTTAAGAAGAAAGGCGAAATTTAATGTATACGGTGTTATCGAACCAGGTGTTTTAGCCGTAGAAAACATATCAATAGATTATGATGAAAACATACTGATTATTGGCACAAATGCAACGATAAAATCAAATCTTTATCAAGAGATGCTCAAAAAAAGAGGATATAGCAATATTACTGCCATACCAACACCCCTTTTAGTCCCGCTTGTGGAAGAGGGTATAAGAGATGAAAAAATATTAAATCCGGTTTTTGAACACTACTTCAAGGGGCTTCCAAAACCAAAAGCCGTAATTATGGGATGCACTCACTTTCCGCTATTAAAAGAGGAGCTTGAGCGGTATTTTGCAGATGCGATTTTGATTCACTCGGGGGATGCGATAGTTGAATATCTAAAAAGAGAAAAAGTTGCTAAAAATAATAATAAAAAAACAGAATTAAGGCTTTTTGCCTCGGAAAATGTTCATAGGCTAAAAGAGGTAGCGCATAATTGGCTATCCACATAAAAAGGGCTAGCTAGCGCCCCTTTATCGTTTTGGCAAATTCTACAATGTTTTTTGGCCAATCATCAGATAGGGTTGAAATAGAAACGACAGGGATCTCAAGTTCTTTTGCTATCGTTTGAGCGGCTTTTTGTGAAAACTCCGGTTGTGTAAAAATTGCTTTTATTTTTTCTTTTTTTGCTCTTTTTATTAAGGCTGCAAGCTGTGACGGTTTTGGTTCTTTGACTTCAATTTCTATTGGCAGCTGAACCAATCCGTACTCTTTTGCAAAATATCCCCAAGATGGATGAAATACCATAAAAGGGCTGTTTTTTAGCCCGCTTAAAATATCTCTTATCTCTTTATCTGTTTTATCAATTTCATTTAAAAATATTTGATAATTTTTTTCAAATATTTTTGATTTATTCGGCATGGCTTGACTTAGTGCATCAAGTGTATTTTTGGCTATGGTTTTTACAAGGACGGGAGATAGCCAAATGTGTGGGTCTTTTTCGCCATGACCGCTACAACCTTCATGGTCGTGATGGTCATGAATGTCTGATTCTAACAATTTTATATCTTTTTGGGTGTAAATAATTTTTATATTTTGATTTTGGGATTTGAAGCGAGGAAGCCAAGTTTTTTCAAAAGGCGCTCCTATGGCGAAATAAAGATCTGACTTTGATAGAGCCATCATTTGTGATGGTTTTGGCTCATAGGTGTGCGGAGATGCGCTTGGCAAAACCATTGTAGTTATTTCAGCATACTCTTTTGCTATTTTTTCTACAAATACTTTTTGCGGCAAAATACTTACCGTTACTTTTAGTTTCTCTTTAGAATATAAAGAAGTAAATAAAAAAAATATCAAAACCGCTCTTATAAAAAGCATTTCTCAACCCCGTTTTTTTTGTTTTTCGCCCAAAATTATAACCTATTTTTAATATCAACTACTAGCTTAATAAAAAAGGCATCAGTCCAATTGCGCGCTCGATAGATATTGATATTAAAAATAGGTTATAATTTTGGGCGAAAAACAAAAAAAACGGGGTTGAGAAATGCTTTTTATAAGAGCGGTTTTGATATTTTTTTTATTTACTT
>JAUPLZ010000367.1 GCA_030836705.1 Campylobacterota bacterium | reverse complement strand
TATCTTTTAAGGGATCAAAGACGATATGTGTCATCAAGTCTATCACTTCTCTATGGGTGAAATGCTCTCCTTCCTCTACGTTGTTGTCTTCGTTGAACTTTCGTATAAGCTCCTCAAAAACATACCCCATACCAAGGTTTGTAAGCGGTGGTAGTTTTTTACCCTCACTATCCTCTTTTTCTCTGTCCGTGAGGTTTATGTTTGGAGAAGTGAACTTCTCTAATACTTCCAAAAGTACATCTTTTGAAGCCATATGTTTGATTTGAGTACGGAGATTAAACTTCTCGATTATCTCTTTTACATTGTTGCTAAATCCATCAAGATACTCACTAAAATTTGCTTCAAGCATTTGAGTAGAGTTTGTAGCGGTGTTGTGAAGTCTTTGAAGAGTCCATGGGCTTGTGTTGTAAAAAACATATCCACTTGCATCTTTTAAACCATTGTCATCATACTCTGTAAGCTTCACTTCTTCTCTTTGAAACCTCACTTCATCAAGCACCGCATCTTTTGTAGGTTCTAGTAGAGCGTCAAGTCTTCTAAGCACTACCATAGGGAGTATCACATCACGATATTTCCCCCTTACATATACATCTCTAAGACAATCGTCCGCTATGCCCCATATAAAAGATACTAGTTTATTGTGTACTGCTTGATTCATCTATTTTGTTCCTAAAAAGTTATTGTGAATTTGTTCTATATCTGTATAAATTTTATCTATTTCATTATACATTTTTGTTTCACTATTGAAGTTTAAAACCGTTTGCTTTTCTTGCTCTTTTGTTAAGATTGGGATTTTAAGCTTTTTTATCTCTACTGTTGCAATTTGGGGCATAGCTACACCAGCAACTAAAGAAGCAAGAAGTGTTTGCCCAAGGTCTGATTTAAAAAACATATAAAGAGCAATTGCTTTTTCTTTTTTATCTTTACTTTGTATCCTGATAACCTGTATAGCTTGTGAGGCTATCATGACATCGCTTATCTCTCCCACAACTGCAACCTTACCAATAGTTCCCTTTGTGCTTAGTAGCACATCATAAGGCTCTAGCTTGTAAGTTTGCATTTTTTTGTACTGCGAGCCAATCTGCTTTACTTTTCCACACTCAAGGGTAAAACCAGCCTTACTAAAATCTGATGGTGAAACCTCATAGACCTCTTTGCCCTCACCCTCATCTTTAAATAGCTGCGATCTTCGGATGTCTGCTACATCTTCAAGAGAAACAAGTTCATAATGCTCAAGAGTTTGCTGTAACTCCTTTGCTTCGCTAGAGACAATATATCTATCTATGGCAAGTGAGTAATTATTGTTTGCTATATCAGCATTGGCAACCAATGCTGATATATTTTCAAGTTCTTTTTTGTTTTCATATATCGTTACTATCTCATCAAGATTTTTAAATACTAATCTTCGACCCTCACGGACAATAAAACTATCATCCTTTAGATTGATGAATTGAACTTTATCATCATTTTTTTGCTTATTGATTAGAAAAAATGTTGTTTCAATAGATGTGGCACTATGAAGATTGGGCGGCAACTGGATAATCGCTTCAAGGTAGTTCTTTTCGATAAGATATTTCCTAAATTCTTCTTCTGCGCTTCCTCTGTATGTAAATCCAACGGGCATTAAAACTACTGCTTTTGCTTTGGTTTGAGCTAAGATATGTTCAAAGTGTGCTATATCCAATATAGAGCCTCTTTGAAACTGAAATCTATGAAACTTATCTTTGCTTGCATCTACTTTACCTCTCAACCCAAAAGGTGGAAATGATAATACAGAGTCAAACTCTTTTAAAAGATGCGGTGCATCTGGATTGATAAATGTCGGTTTTTCTAAAGCATTTGTCAAACTAAATGTTATCTCTTTGTCTTCAAGTATGTTAATTAGTTCGGCTATTAAAGCTGATTGAGGGTTTTGAAAATCGGCAAATATTTTTTTGTCTGTATATTTTGCATATGTAAAACCATTTGTAAAAGGAACATATAACTCTTTAGAGTCTCCATCAAGTAGTTTGATGCCAAGTTCTGCTATCTGGTTTGATACTGAATAGTCATGCATTATTCCTTTTTCAAAATAAAAAGCATCATTTACATTTGGGAGGTTTACAATATTTTTAACTATGCCAAGTGTCTTTGTAAGATTGTCTTCGTCAAATGTTTTTGGATCAAATTTATATAACTTAAATAGTTTGATTGTTTTTGATAGTTTTTCAAAAATAGAAGCAAGTTTTTTCACTTCTACTTTTTGATTATAAAAGATGTTGAAGCTTAACTCCTCTTCTATCTTTGCCTCTGTTGATAGCTTTTCCCATGCTCTAACAACATAAATAAGCTCTAAAGCTACTTGTATGCTAATAGAGCCTCTAAGACTGTCTAATATTTTTTGTATTTCGTTCACTTGCATTTCCTTAATATCTTTTATAACTGTTGGTGTTGTACGCCTTTTTGAGACATTCTAGCTAAAATATAATTTGTAGTTTCTATTTTATATTTTTTTAGTTTGGTCTTTACTCAATAACTGCAAAATTGTAACTAGTTTTTAAAGTAATGTCAAGTAGTTTGGAGCAAACTTGTTTTGATGCTGAGTTATTGGATGATTTTTCAAAAAGGTTAGATAAATTGGTAGGTAGTAAAAGACAAATACGCTAAGTTTTAATCCAAGCCAAGATAATCCCTAAGCGTAGCATTTAATTTTTCTTGCAGATAGGTGGGGGAGACTATTTTGATATAGGGTAGCCAGTATTTAACAAGTCTAAGGATTTCGTCGTCGTAAGATACATTTGTAACAAGGGTAAAGTAGCGTTCATTTTGTTCAAGTATCTTTTTGTTTGGTAAAATCTCTTTTCTTAAAAAGTACTCTTTGGCTTCATTGTTGATTTGGAGTGTGACTTCTATGTTCTCGTTTGAAAACCAGTTTGTGCGATTTTGAGCAATCTGTTCTAAAAACTCTTTTTTTGGAGTAAAACACTCTATGTCGTCTTTGTAGTTAAACTCTTTTATTTTCGAAAAGGTAAAATTTTTGAGCTTCCCTTTTTCATCGGCTAAAAGATACCAAATACCGCTATTGTTGATAAGTTTATATGGCTCAACCTCTCTTTGCTTATCCGCATAACTAAAAGTTACTGGGCGTTGCGTAACTATAGCGGCACTCAACTGCTCAAACCAATCTTTTTGACTAAGACTGATATCTTCAAAACCTTGATTTTTGACTAGGTATGCTTTGCTTAGTTTTACATTTAAAATATCTGTAATAAACTCATTGGTAAGTGTCAGATAGAGAGACTTTATGCCGCTTAGAGTTGCAAAATTTTTGATATCTTCAAAACTGAGTTTACCCAGTACATAGCTTTGCATACTGTAGTAATCGCCATCTTTTTCGATAGGAATATAGCAAAGTCTCTCGTTGATGTCTCTTTGGATGGTTCTGCAACTGACATTAAACTCTTCTGCCAACTCTTTAGCACTAAACCTCTCGCCGCTGTTGAGCTTTGTAAGGATAAAGGCTAGACGCTGCGCTAAAGTATCGTGGGATTTTTTCATGCTTTTAGTTTTGGATATCGCTTATTATCTCAATAGTCGTTTGAAGCAGTTTATCGATATCGTTCTTGCATATGTTAAAAATCACTTCAGAATCCAAATCAAAATAGTGATGCGAAAGCATATCTCTAACTCCTTTGACTTGTTTCCACGGTATGGTCGGATAGTTTTGTAAAAGTTTGTTATCTGAGAGTTTATCTATATTTTTAAATCCCTCACCGATAGCCACCAATCGCATAGAAATACTGTCGAGTTTCTCAAGTCCCTTATCATCTCTTAAAAAATCATCGCTTGAGGAAATATGCTTTGATCTTTTTTGGATGAGTTCTAAAGAGTGTTGTATATCTTCAAGAGTAGAAAGTATCATAAGTTTTTGTTCATTAGACATAAATCAAATCTTTTTGAATCATTTTTAAGAAAAAAGGCTTTATATTTTTATGCTCTCTTATAATATCTACTTTTTTATTTAAATCATTTTCTATCTGTTCTTTTATAGCAACCATGTCAAATAGGGATGGCTTCATTTTTACAAAAATGTCTATGTCACTATCAGGTTTCGCTTCATCTCTTGCATAGCTTCCAAATAGCCCTATTTTTTCTACATCATACTTGTTTTTAAACTCTAAATAATGCTCTTTTAAATAGTCCAAAACATTTGCTTTGCTAATTTGCTCTGACATTTACGCATCCTTTTTTAGTTTTTTCAT
>JAUPLZ010000040.1 GCA_030836705.1 Campylobacterota bacterium | reverse complement strand
AGATGAAATTCCTGTATATCTGTCATAAACAAAATTGTCAAATATTCTTGTGATATCTGTTATCTGAGCACCGTTGCCTATATTTCCAGGAGCAGCGAACATTGGAGTAGCCGCAGCTGTTACAACTCTTTGTCTTGTGTATCCTTCGCTCTCGGCATTTGTAATATTTTGGCTTGTTGTATTAACGCCTACTTGAGCAGCAGATAATCCACTATATCCAATATTTAATGTATTAAAAATAGATCCCATTTTAGACTCTCACTTTCAAAATTGTTGACTCTTTTGAAGCAACTTTTGTATATCCCTGCATCTCCGTCGGAACCAATCTCTCTAAAAAGGTATTATATAAATTGCTAACCGCTAAGACTAACTTTGCATAACGCTTATTTACATCACGAAGGTTTGACAATTCAACTTTAAGCTCCGCTAAATAGTTGTGCTGCTCTTCATTTAAAAGCTCTGGTAAATCTTTATCTGGACTTGCAATCATAAGAGATGATATTTCATGATCTATCATGGCTTTTTTTGATTCAAAACTTTTTAGCTTCTCTTCTTTGAGTTTTAATCTATCAAATTGAGGATTATGATTTGCTACTTTTATATCTTCTACATCAGACTCTGTTATTTTAATTAAATCTCTCAGGTCACCTAACGCACTTTGTAAATGATAAGACAGCATAATTAAATCCTTTAATTTGTTTAAAACTACATCAACTCTTGAGCTATCTTCTCTGAAAGAGCTTGTATGTTTATTTTGTATTCGCCAGAAGCAAGAGCTTCTTTTATCTGCTCAACCTTACTTGTGTCACCTTGTTTTGAGACAGTAGCAACCGTTTTTTGTGAAAGTTCTTTGCTCTCGCCAAAGCTATTGGCATAAGCGCTACGAATATTTGCACCATTTATTTGTGAAATCATAACCTATCCTTTTCCTTCTATTATTACTATAATTGTGTTTAACTATATCGGCATAACAAAGAAAAAATTAACTTTTCTGACTCAAAAAGTCATAAAGCATTTGAGAAAATCCAAACCCGCCAGCACTTGCTTTTGCAAGCTCTTCTCTGTACATAGATTTATATATTTTATCGCCTGGGTCATTTGCCTGTGAAAAAAGATTTTTTTCATCCTGCATTGCATTGTCCATCAACATCTTTAAAATAACAGATTCAAAAGCATCAGTTTGCTCTCTTAGCTGGGCATTTTCTGTCTTAGTATCAATTTTAGGAATTTGATGTTGCTGTGACATAAACGCAGCTTGTAAATTTATAGAATTTGCGCTCTGCATTATATTAACTTCAGCTCAGCAGAGATGCTGCCAGCACTCTTCATTGCTTCTAAAATTGAGATTATGTCTTTTGGTGTGGCTCCTAGCTTCTGTAGAGAACGAACCAGATTTGCTACTGTTGTCGTTCCTGATTTTGTATATAATTCATTCTCATTAATTCCAATTATCATATTTTCATCTACAATCATAGAGCCTGCAGGTTTACTTAAATCTTCCTGCTCTGTGATTTTAATTGTTATATCGCCATGTGTCATAATAATTGGCTTTATCATGATTCCGACACCTGAAATTATTGTTCCGGTTCTCTCATTGATTACTATCTTATCTTTTACATTATAGTCCATATCAATGTCTTGAATTTCTGCTAAAAATTCTATCATTGTTTTGTTTTGCGGTTTTTTTAACTTTACTGTTCTAGAGTCCATTGCTACTGCAATTTCAGTGCTATAAAAATCATTTACTGTTTTTTGAATTGATACGCTATTTTTAAAATTTGCATCTCTTAGGGAGAGAGTTACTTGCTCTTGATTATAAAGGTCAATGCTAATTTCTCTCTCAACTAGTCCACCGTCATATATTAAACCGGCTGTCGGATGTGACTCACCGGCAGATTTTGAATTTTTTCCACCAATAGTTACTGCGCCTTGAGCTAACGCATATATTTTTCCGTCAACCCCTTTTAATGGAGTCATTAAAAGTGTTCCACCCTCAAGCGACTTTGCATCTCCTATTGAAGAAACTGTTATGTTTATTTTATCGCCTTGTCTAGCAAATGGAGCCAACTCAGCTGTTACAACAACTGCTGCAACATTTTTTGATTTTATATCATTTGATTCCATATCTATATTCATAGCTTTTAACATATTTGCAATTGATTGGAGAGTGAATTTTGAAGTTGTACCATCGCCGGTCTTTTGAAGACCAACGACCAAAGAGTAGCCTATAAGATGATTATCCCTAACTCCGACAATATTTGCAACATCGCTTATTTTAGCAGCATAAATTGTCGTGATAGTTAGTAAAAATAAAATAAATGTTCTCATCGCTAATCCTTAAATATAACGATCTTACAGCAATATTTATTCCACTTTATTCACATTCAAGGTATGTTAAAGTTGTGTTTCCAAATTTTTTAGATTTTTTTATGTTGTACGAGCCTATTGTAGTCGGGATTTCCAAACCGCTCATATGCTCTATTATTATAAGATTTACACACTCTTTTGGCAATGAAGCTATCAAAGATATAGTTTTATTATATATATCTTCCATTCCTTCTCTTATGTTAAAGGGAGGGTCAATATAAAAATATGCTTTTTCACCTCTTTTTTGGAGAGTTTTTACAACAGTTGCAATATTGATAAATGTGTCACCCCTGTAAACTTCACACAAAGCAGGGTCAGTCTGGGCAATATTTTCTCTTAAAACTTTAAGTGCTTCATGGTCGCGCTCCATAAAGATAACCTTTTTTGCACCGCGACTGAGTGCTTCAAGACCGATGGAACCGCTTCCTGAAAAAAGTTCTACAAATGTTGCATCTATTATTTCAAACTGGATAGTATTAAAAAAAGATTCTAAAACTATGGCTTTTGAAGTTCTTGTAGTAGTCTTTGAAGGAAGTTTTAAAATTTTGTTTTTAAATTTTCCAGATATTATTTTTTTTGTTATATCACTACTTTTCATAAAATGCCCGTACCACTCTTAAAATATTTTCTTGATAATCTTTTGTCAGCGATTCTATGCGTTTTTGTAAAATATCAAAACCAAGCTCTTCATTATCTACAGATTCATCTTCGATATTTTCCTTAATTGTGGAGTATAAA
>JAUPLZ010000366.1 GCA_030836705.1 Campylobacterota bacterium | reverse complement strand
TCCAGAGGGGTAGGCTCCATGGTATTGTATTGGAGCAAGAAGTCGCGTGTGAAGGGGATAACACACACCTGTTTTTTCATAGGAACATCTAATGCCCCTTTTTTTCTGCTTGGGATCGGCTCTCTCGAAAAATAAAGGGCAAATCCCGCTTTATCCATGACCACTTTTACTTCGTTAGGATTTTCAAACTCTTCGATGCTTCTTAAATCGGCTACAAGATTGGTGATAAGTAATGTCGGATCTTCGATCATTGGTGCCACCGCTTCATCGATCATTTCAGGAAATGTTAATGGCTCATCGCCTTGTACCATAACCATGATATCAACTTTGATATTTTCCTCTTTTTCTATTTTTAACATCGCTTCAGCGCACCTATCAGAACATCGTTCATGACAGTCACTCGTCATGACCGCTTTGCCGCCAATGGATTCTATATAGCTATAAATTTCTTCATCACAGGTTGCCACATAAACTTCCGCTAGAAGTTTACTCATTTTAACACGTTTGTATACATGCCCAATCATCGGCATCCCGAGTATGTCTGCCATCGGCTTACCAGGAAAACGGCTTGACCCCATGCGTGCAGGAATTATTGAGATAACATTCACTTAGTTAAGTCCTTCTTTTATTTTTTTCATTCCATCTCTTGCTCTGTCGCCTAAAAAGAAAAAGTCTAAGCTATAAGCGAGAAAAGTACACCCTTGCTCAATTCGTTCTTGCAATTTAGATGGATCAGATTCAATGACATGAAAACCTGATGGTGTATTATTTTTTTTACATGCTTGCAGTACACGTTCAATTGCTTTTTTAACATCTTCCCTGTCATATTCTCCAGGGTAACCCATAGAACCAGATAGGTCGTAAGGTCCAATTATTATCCCATCTATGCCATCCGTTGTAATAATCTCTTCAATATTTGTAACTGCATCAATATGCTCAATTTGTGCAATGATAACAAGTTCATTGTCAACCCATTTTTTATATTCATCGAAGCCTAGACCATATTTTTGGGCACGAAACAGACCCACTCCTCTTTTCCCTACGGGTGGATATTTTGCATAATCTATCGCTTCCAAAGCATCGGCTTTTGATTTCACCATTGGAACGACTATGCCATCTGCCCCCATATCAAGAACACGCTTAATGATAACTTCCTCGTTCTTGCTGACTCTTACGAGTGCTTTCATCCCATTTGCTTGGATGGTAGAGATGAGGATATGAGCTTGAGATAGATCAATAGAGGTATGCTCTAAGTCAATGACAAGCCATTCGAAATCGGCGCTTGCCATTATGTCTATAATGGATGGATGTCCGATGGTAATCCATGAACCCAAAGTAAGCTGATTGTTTTTTAATTTATTTTTTAGCAACTCGATACCGCCAATAGCGCATAAATTTTATCTGCAACGATCTTAGCAGGGTTTTCTTGAATATTCATATATTTTTCTTTAAGTTTCTTGTAATAGTCAATCACTGTTACGTCAGGAGATAGCAATAAGTCTACTCTATTCGCAAAGGTATTGTAATCCGTAGAATCTTTTAAAACATGCAAAGACTCTTCCTCTGTGTCATATTTGAAGACATCACAACATCCATTATAATTAATCCATAAAACTTTTTTATCAAAACCATACGCCTCAAAACCGACACTTGAATACATATTAATAATCAATGCTGACTTTTTTACCACTTCAAAAGTTTTTGGACCATACGCGCCTTCAAATGTAACATTAGGGATATTCTGAAACATCTTTTTTACAGTTATTGAAGGCTCAGAGTCAATAGTTTCACCTTTTGCCACATAAATCGCTTTTAAATTTGGATGTTGTTGCATGTATTGTTTAAAATTATCAATAAGAATGTAATAGCTAACAATAAGTTGTTCTTGGTCTAAATCAGGATATACGTTTGTCAAGTTATCATTAACTGTCTGATTTATGAACATAATATCATATTCTATTGGCACATCTTTTAAA
The DNA here is from genome assembly GCA_030836705.1 of Campylobacterota bacterium. Lineage (GTDB taxonomy): Bacteria > Campylobacterota > Campylobacteria > Campylobacterales > SZUA-545 > JAUPLZ01. The sequence goes on along the minus strand of JAUPLZ010000366.1, from coordinate 4,995 downwards.
TAGGGTAGCAGTTGAAAACTTCCTATGGCGTATTTTTTGGTAAAAGGTATCCCTTCAAGTTTTTCGATTGCTTGTTTCGAATGCGCGTAGTAAAAATCGCAATATTGAAATAATCTATTGTGTAGGTACTCATTTTTAAAATTATGTTGTAGGAGTATTATATTTTTAACATTTTTTTTATATACAAAATATTTGATTGGATTCCAGTAGTAATCACCTGCTGCAACCATAACATCCGCTTCTATGTTTTTGATTTGAGAGCTGTAAAGTAGATGCTTTCGAATAATTCTTAAATATATATAGATAATATTCAGATTTTTGGATAATTTAAAGAGACGATGAATAAAAAAAAGGTTTTTGGATATCATCAGAAATGATTCTTTGAAGCCAAACAATAGACTGGAGTATCTTCTATTGATAACATTCCCATCCCATTGCTCAATTGATTTATTGAAAATATCTTTGGCTATTCCTGGATGAGTGTAGAGAATTGCTTTGCTGATTGTTTTATTTGATAGAATCTGCGTAATATACCTATAAAAACGTTTGTTCCATCCGTCTTTGGCGAACATTTCTTCGAAGAGGAGATTGAATTTTAGTTTTCTTTGAATAACAAAGAGCGACAGTAGACCGCTTAAAAACAGACCAGAGAAAGTAGCAATATACACAAAAGACCATTTGACCCTGTTACGACTATGCAGCGACTCTCTATGGTACCTCTCATAGTTTGCGCTCATTAACTCATACAGTACCGCATCACGAGCCTGAATTTTTGTCATATCATAACGATGCATCGTTTGTTCGATAATTTCTGAAAATATTTCTATATTTTCTTGATACAAAGCATAAACTTCAAGCCAATCTCTATTACCGTTTAAGCTCTCAAAGTCAACATTTAACTCTTGATCAATATCTATTTCTCGTGCAAAATCATCTCTTTTCATTACTACCCACCCTTTGACCGACACCATGGGGGATAAAATCCAATTTTTATCCTTTTTTGAGCATTTCTAAAAATTGTTCATTGGTAAGCCAATCGGTATTATTGCCAGAATGATATTCAAATCCCTGTTCAACGGGTACCCCCTTTTCCCCCAAATTATTTGTGGTAAAATCACCAATATTCGCGAATTGAATAGTTGGCTGGATTACAAAGTGGTCGTGAAACTCAAGAGTTAGATGGCTGTCGTCGGATGGACACATTATCTCATGAAGTTTTTCGCCTGGTCTGATACCGATAATTTTATGAGGAAGATGTGGGGCTAGCGCTTTTGCCAAATCTACGATTTTCATTGATGGGATTTTAGGTATAAATATTTCTCCACCTTTCATCCTTGCAAAATTTTTAAGGACAAAGTTTACGCCATCTTCCAGCGTTATCAGAAATCGGGTCATTTTTTCATCGGTAATTGGCAGCTCCGTTGCTTTCTGACTAATCAGTTTACTGAAAAAAGGGATAACGGATCCTCGGCTTCCAGTAACATTACCATACCTAACGACTGAAAATCTGGTTTTTTTATGTCCGACCGTATTATTGGCGGCTACAAAAAGTTTGTCTGAAGCCAGCTTTGTAGCACCATACAAGTTGATAGGATTGGCCGCTTTATCGGTGGAGAGTGCGATGACTTTGGTTACATCGTTCTTGATGGCGGCTTTAATGACATTTTCAGCACCATTTATATTGGTTTTAATGCATTCCATGGGATTGTATTCAGCTATAGGGACATGTTTTAGGGCTGCGGCATGAATGACAAAATCAACACCGCCCATAGCCTCATTTAATCGATCAGCATCTCTGACATCACCAATAAAATATCGCATGCATTTGTCATTAAAAGATTGTGCCATCTCGTATTGCTTTAGCTCATCTCTGCTGAATATAATAATTTTTTTTGGTGTATATTTGGATAAAATTATTTCGGTGTATTTTTGACCAAAACTTCCGGTGCCACCTGTGATTAATATACTTTTATTATCAAACATTTTTGATCGCTCCATTATCTATGGTGTATATTTTATTGCATCTTTTTATTGTACTTAGCCTGTGCGCGATAATGATAAGCGTTTTGTCTCTTGCTAGTTCATAGATTTCGTTCATTATTTTAGCTTCTGTCTCATCATCTAGAGCTGAAGTCGCTTCATCCAAAACGAGAATATCGGGATCTTTGTATAAAGCTCTTGCGATTGCTATTCGCTGTTTTTGCCCTCCCGAGAGCATAACGCCACTTTCACCAACTTGGGTGTTTAGCCCATTCTTATCTTTTAAAAATTCCCAAATATTGGCCTTTTCCAAGGATTCTATGACCTTTTCTTCTTCAATCTTTGCGCCGAACGCTACGTTCTGAGCAACGGTTCCATCAAAAAGGTATACAGACTGTGGGATATAGCCAAAATGGTCCCTCCAGCTGATTAAATTTTCATCGGATAGTAGCGTATCGTCAATGTAAATATGACCCTCAGTGACTTGATGTAGTCCCATAATGATGTCTACTAAGGTGGATTTTCCACTGCCGCTTTCACCTATAAAGGCTATTTTGTCATTTTTTTCAATCGTAAGATTTAAATTGCTGATAATCGTTTGATAATCATAGGAAAAAGAGATATTGTCTAAATGAATGGTTTTTTCAAATTCAATGGACTCGATTCCCAGTATCTCCACATCTAAGTTGAGATCATTATGGATAATATCCAATGATTTATATTGAAACAATATCGTGTTGTAACTCAAAAAAATTCTTGTAATCGAAGGGAGAATTCTATACAGCCCTAGCACAAAAACAGACACAAGGGATAATAGGTCAGCGTTATTCGCATCTTTTTGCATAATCGCATATAGCACAATGAGTACGATGACGCTAAATCCGATAAACTCGAAAATAAATCGAGGGAACTGTTGCAAGGCACTGCTCATAATACGTGTATTGACGTACTCTTTGCTCACCAAACTAAAATCATTGGTATTGTTGTCGTTGGAATGAAGTTTAATCATTTTAATATTATTAAAACTTCTGTTGAGTATTTCATAAAAGATTTTCTGGTGCTCTTCTCTTTTTGCTCCGTAATGCTTCATTTTTTGAGATATTATAACTTTTATAAAAAATCCAATAATGACAAGAAGCAAGCTAATGCTCAAGGTAATTTTGAAATTTACATACATCAAAATCGCATAAATAAATAAAAAAACCAAAACCTCACTCAGCAGTGACAATACAAACCAGAAAAGTTCCGTAATGTTTGCTGCTTCGTTAATAATCACTTTTGTTAAAGAGGACGTATTGTGCTTGATGTAGCTTTTGTAAGGCAAGGATAAATATTTGACAAACAATTTATTCACAATGAGATCGTATCTGCTGTTTATAAAGTGCAAGACGAGGTAGCTATAAAGGCTATTCGCTAGAGCTCTAACCAAATAAAAAACTAAAATAGCAACGCCAAAAGTAAGAATAAAACTTTTTTCATTTTCGAATCCACATAAGTTATAGACATGGCTAGCATATAAGTTTGAGTGAATTAATGATAAATCATTCGCAAGTGTCAGAAATGGCATAATGACAGAAACGCCCAGCGTTTCTATCACGGCTATAAAAATAGTGAATACAAAAAGATAAAGCAGATATTTCTTATCATCTCTTGTTAAAATATTATTTAACTTGTCCCAAAAAGTTGTTTTCATTGGCTATGCTTATGCCCGGTTACCATGATGAGGTCTCCTTTTTCGCCGAACGAATCGATGCTTATCGATTTATATCCTGTTGCTTCTAATAGAGAAGGGTAATTATGATGGTAGACTTTAAACCCTGGTTCTGTTGTTTCTACGCTATCGTGAAGTTGTAAGGTATTTTTGACGCTACTGACGAGTATGGCAACATTTTCGATTTTAGTGTGGATAAGGGATAGCAATTTTTTAAGGTCATTTTTTGGAAAGTAATCCAATGTATTTTGCGAGACGATTACTGCATTATTCAGATTGGTATTTTCAATATACTTTTCTATGTCCATGAAGACAAACTCAACATTGGTTAAGTTTTTGTAGGTAATTTGATTCTCAACGATTTGTTTTTTGTTGATGTCTATGCCAATAAAATTGGCATAATTGGGTAATTTCTGACTCATCAAAGTGATTAAGGTGCCTGCCCCCGTTCCTATTTCAATGACGGTTTGATACGGTAGATTTTCTATTTTTGTACAAACCGCGTTAGAAAAAGCAGTGAAGTCGTTATGCGCCTCATTTTTTCTTTTGCTATGCCATGCGTTTGACCTGTTGCTTTGCCAGTACTGCTTTGTGAATCTTTTTAGTAAATATTTTTTTATTCTTTTATACATCGGTGCCCCCCGTCGCGTTATGCGTAATTAAATATTTAGAAAGAATACTCCAAGTATTCTCTTCGGGATTATCTTCTTTTAGTTCTTTAATATACGCATTTATGTATTGTTCATATATTTCATAATTTGTACTCAAGTTAATACGCTTTAAGCATTCTATATCGTCTATAAACAGTTTCTTGCCATGGAGTTTATTTGCAAATTGGCCAATGAAGTCTCCAAATAGATGGTCAATTTCTTTTAGTGTAATAAATACAAGAGGTTTAAAATGCAAAATAGCGAAATGCATTGATGTGCTGAAATGCCCAAGACAAAACTCTGAGTGCTGTATTAGCTGATTGATTGGTCTTATGGCTAATACAAGTCCTACCATCAAACATATTGCCAATTTTTCATATTCTGCTCTAGGATGAGATGCAATTATAACTTTTAAATTATATTTTGATTCTAAAAACAGAAAAAATATATTCAATTTAGCATAATTGTTAACGGCGGAGTTAAAATGGGCAGTATAAAAAGCTGCTAAAAAGTAGTTTTTACAACCAAAAGCTTAAAGAAGAGCCACTTTCAAATCTCCAAATCTACCCTCTAATTTAAGGTTTTTGGAAGTTTAAAAAAAGCTCGTTAAAGCCGAGTTTCTCGATGTTTTAGGTAAAATTTCTTTACGACAAA